>JABIRX010000008.1 GCA_018667735.1 Alphaproteobacteria bacterium
CCCAAGGATTAAAGTCACCACTATTAGCTGAAAACAAAGTTAGAATTCCAATGGCAAATAAAATAAATACTGCAGTAATTAACTTTAAATCTAAATTTTTCCATTCCGAAAAATGGAAAATAACTTGATCATATTTATTCATAATCGGGAATTACGCCATAAATTAAAATATTCCTTTTATCTGCAAGACTTAAAAACTCTTTCTTATCAATTACTAAGCTATTATTAACATCGGTTACTAAAATTTGAATATTAGATTTATACATATTATTGATAGTCTCTATGCCAATAGTAGGTAAATCTGCTCTTCTATCTTGGTTCTTTTTACATAATTTTACTAATAGAGCAGGGTGCTTATTAGTTTGTTCAATATATGGCTTAGATCTTTTGATCATTTCATCAGTGCCTTCTGCCGCCTCAAGCGCAATTACTCTTCCATTTTGAATAATTAATGACTGCCCAATGTCAAAAAATGATAAGTTTTTTATTACCTCAACTCCTAACTTAATATCATTGTCTAGGCTTTTATAAGCTTTTATTTTATTATTAATTCCTTCCTGTAAGTGCATATTAGGCAATAATTCATCTGTAGCTATAACTTTAAATTTGTGCTTTTCTATATAATTAATTACATTACTAAGTAAGATGTTATCTCCCAACAACCTATTTTTTAATATTTTTGATATAAGCAAAAAACCCTTGAAATCTATTTTCAAAGTTGAAAAATTTGGTTTTTTAACTCCACCTGCTAATAATATATGTGTGACTTTATTTTTTTTAAAAAATGACAAAAGCTTACCAGCTTTACCAATAGAGCAATTAATGTAAAACTCTTTAGATATATTAAATTCAGGAATCTTATCTATAAAAACAAAGAAACATTTTATTTTATTTTTTTGACAATAATCATAAATCATCATGGGAAGCTTACCATTCCCTGCAACAACTCCTATTACTTTCATAAAAAACTACTTGCTCCTCGGTTTCAATAAGGCTTTTTGACCAGAATTACTAATAAAATCAACTAACAACTTAATGCTTTCATTATCTGCATTCTGCTCTTTTAGCATATTAACTTTTTCTTTAAGATTATAACTACTATCCTCAAAAAGAAAGTTATACGCAGATTTAATCGTCGAAATTCTGTTTTTATCAAAACCATTTCTCTTTAAACCTATAAGATTTAAACCAGCAATAAAAGCTCTGTCACCTGTAACTAGAGCATATGGCAACACATCATTGTCAATTCCAGACATACCACCAATAATAGCAAAGTCACCAATTCTAACAAATTGCAAAACAGCAGATAATCCTCCTATGATAACATTATGACCTACAGAAACATGACCAGCTAATGTGGCGTTATTTGCCATTATAACTTTATTTTCTACCACACAATCATGTGCTACATGACTACCAACCATAAATAAACACTCATCACCTATTTTGGTTAAATTATGAATATTATGATATTTATTACCGACAGCAGTGCCGCTATGTATTGTAACATTCTCTCTAAAAACATTAGAACTACCAATTTCTAAATAGCTATCTTCACCAGAAAATTTTAAATCTTGCGGTGCATCTCCTATGTTTGAAAAAGAATGAAACACATTGTTATTTGCTATCTTAGTATTACCAGAAATAACCACATGAGATTTCAAAATATTATTATTCCCAATTTCTACATTTCCTGTGATATAGCAATATGGGCCAATAGTCACATTTTCGCCAATTACTACATTGTCATCTATAATTGCAGATTTATGTATATTATTTACCATCTTTTTTATCCACAATCATTGCTGCAAAAGATGCTTCTGCGACTATTTTTTCATTAACAAAAGCTTCTCCTTTAAATTTCCAAACCTGACCACGATTTTGTATAGTTTCAACTTTCAAAATTAGTTGATCACCCGGTACAACAGGTTTTCTAAATTTCACATTATCAATAGACATAAAATAAACCAACTTGTCACCTTTATCTGAGTTAGATTTAGATACCATTATAGCTGAAGTTTGCGCTAAAGCTTCAACAATTAAAACACCTGGCATAATTGGTTTATCTGGAAAATGACCTGTAAAATGAGGCTCATTAAAGGTTACATTTTTTACTCCTGTAGCTGATTTATTTTCTGTGTAGTCAACTACTCTATCAACTAATAATAATGGGTATCTATGTGGTATTAGAGTTAATATCTCTTCTAGTAAAATCTCTTTAGTCATTTTTAAAATATTCTTTTGTTAATTTTCTAATTGCTATTTGTTCTTTTTGCCAATCTTTTTTTGCTTGAGCAGGCATACCATATAAATCACCTGAATTTTGTGCTATATTTTTTGTAACACCAGATTGCGCTGCAAATCTGTTAAAAGAACCTATATGTAAATGTCCAGCAACTCCAACTTGCCCTCCAAATACTACATAGTCACCTAGTTTAGTGCTACCTGCAATTCCAGTTTGGGCAGCAATAAGACAATTTTTACCTATTTGTACATTATGTGCTATTTGCACTAAATTATCAATTTTTGTGCCTGCACCTATAATAGTATTTTCTAAACTACCACGATCAATACAAACATTTGCGCCAATCGAAACATTATCTTCTATTGTAACTGTACCTAATTGAATGATCTTACTAAATTTATTGCCATCTTTAGCATAACCAAAGCCATCCTGGCCAATTTGACAACCACCTAAAATTTCAACATTTTTTCCAATATAAGTAAAGCAAATAGAAGAGTTAGCACCTATTACACTATTATCATCAATTTCAACGCCATCTCCAATATAACTGGAAGGAAATATTGTTACATTATCACCAATTTTAACATTCTCAGCGATATAGCTATTATGCCCAATATTTACATTATTTCCTATTGTAGCAGATTCTGCTATATGTGCAGTTGCGCTAATACCAATTTGACTATTTTTTTCGATATAAAATAATTTTAATATTTTTCCCAATAAGTTATACGCTTCATTTGATACCAAATAACTTATATTCTCATTTAATGCTAATGCTTTTTCTAGATATTCTTGACTAATTATACATGCAGTAGCTTTTGTGGTTTCTAAATTTTGCAAATAATTGAGATTAGTTACAAAGGTAAGCTCACCTTCTTTAGCATTTACAATATTATTGATATTAGCAATATTATTATCTCTACCAATTAATTTGATCTCATATTTATTGGCTATTTCCTCTAAGCTTATTAGCTCTATTTTTTTGTTGTAAAAGCTTTTATTTATCATCAATAGAAAGTTCAACTTTGGTTATTTTTTTATTTAAAGCTTCAACTACTTGCTCGGTCAAATCATGTACCTCATGTGCATAAATAATTTCATTTCTAGCTAATATGATATTAAAATTTTGTTTTACACTAATATCAGCAATAATTATTTTTATGTTTTTTTCTATCTCGGAAATAGCTGAAACATATAATTGATCTAACTCTTTTTTCTTTGCTTCCACTTCTTTTTCTAAATTATCAATTTTAGCTACAAAGCTTTTCTGCTTAGCTTGCAGAACTTCCTGCGTTAGAATTTGACTTTGCTTAACTAAATCATTTTGCTCTCTTTTAAGCTCGTTACTTTTTGCGTTAATTTCAATCTGATAAGCTTCCATTTTTTTCTTGATTTGCTCTGCTGCATTTTTTGCCGCTAATGATTTTGCCAATACTCCTTCAATATCCAGAATTGCAATGTTAGATGCTGCAAAACAAGATGAGGATATAAAAACGAAAAAAATTATAGAGATGTATTTTTTTAACATTAAAACCTTGTACCAAAATTTATTCTAAAAGTTTCCAACTCATCATAATCTTCTTTTATTTGAGCTTTTGCATAGTCGAACCTAATCGGACCAAGAGGGGACTCCCATGCAATACCGACTCCAGTAGATAGTCTAAGGGATGCGTTATCTGATATATCATTACTATCATTATCAATAGCTGTCAATGTTCCTATATCAGAAAATATGCTACCTTTAAAGCCTAGCTCTTCGGGTAGACCAAGTGGAAAAATTATTTCCAATGTGGATTTGATAAAATATTTACCTCCAAGTGAGGCCCCATCGCTATCTCTTGGACCTATGCCTGAAGTTTCAAAGCCCCTAAAGGAAGAGCCTCCTAAGAAAAAGCGATTATTAATTTTAATATCATGATCGCTGTAACCACTAATTATTCCGGACTTTATTAATGACTTAAAGATTACTTTATTTTTATATATTGGTTTATAAGAAACTCCCCCTTGCTCTAATTTAACAAATTGTGTATCTCCACCTACACCTGCCAAGGTAACTGTAGATTTCAAATAATACCCTTTGGTTGGGTTTACCTTGTTATTTCTTTTATCATAAAAAAGAGACTCAGATACACCAGAATAAATGTTTTTCCCTACTTGTTCTTTTATATAAATGGAGGCAGAGCTATTTACATTAGATACATTGTCACTTTTAAGAGTATAACTTAAGGATTGGGATAAATATTCTGTAATTTCATAAAATATTTTAAGGGAAGAACCTTGTGTTTTTATTTCGGACAAACTTTCTGTATAGTCTGTTTGCAAATTAAAGAAATCTACCCCAAGTGAGAAACCTCTATCTTGAAAATCTGGTAAAACATATGAAAAATCTATATCATTACTTCTTGATGATTTTTGTATGGAGGTTGAGACTTGATGAGCCTTACCATATAAATTTCTTTCTTTAATTGTAATGTTACCTAGGAATTTTTCAGTAGTAGAATAGCCAAAGCCAAAGTTTAATTCACCAGTTGGTTTTTCTTCAACTATGAACTCTATATCTATTTGATTAGTTCCTTCTATTGCTGTTTTTTTTATTTGTACTTTACTAAAAAAGCCTAAATTGCTTAACCTCTGTTTTGACCTTTGTATTCTGGTATTGTTGAAAGAGTCACCTTCTAAAAACCTTAATTCTTTTCTTATAACTTTGTCTTCTGTTCTGTCATTACCCGAAATTTTTATATTTCTGATATAAATCTTTCTATTTTTTTTAATTATAAATTTAATATCAGAAGTAAGGCTTAATTTATTGTTATTTATTTCAAAATCCACATCAGAAAAGGCAAATCCTTTATTACTTAGAAACTCTAAAATAGCATCTACTGATTCTTCTATCTTATCTAAAGAAAATTTTTCTCCTGTTTTAACTTTCACTAAACTGTAAAGATCTATTTCATTTAAGTTGTCATACTGGTTTTCAAATGTAAAATTAGAAAAATTATAAATATCGCCTTCAGCTAAAAGAAAATTTAAAATAAAAACATTTAAATTATCTAAATATTCCGCTTTTGATTCCAAAATGTTAAATTCTGCATAACCGTTATTTAGATAGAATCTTCTCAGAGTTTGCTCATCAAAATTAACACGATCAGGATCATAAAAGCTTGAAGAAGAGCGATACCATTTTTTTTCTTTACTTGAAATTACTTTTTTAAGTTTTCTAGACAAAAACTTCTTATTATTTGTAAAGATTATTTTAGAGATTGTGCTTTTCTTATTTTCATTAACTTTAATAATTAAATTTAATCTATTATTATCTAACAATTCTACCTTAGGTTCTATTTCTACCTTTACTCTTCCACTTCTTTTATATATTTCTGATAATCTTACAATATCTTTAATAAGAGTAGCTTTAGTGTATACTTCTCGTTCCGACAATGACATTTCTTGCTTTAACACATCCTCTTTTAAAGCCTTGTTACCAATAAACTCTATTTTATTTATTACTGAATTTTCTTTCACCTCAACTTCTAAATAACTATCATTATCTCTTATTATTATATCTGAAAACAAATTAGTATTATACAGATCCTTTAGCGTCTTATTAAGTTGATCTGCTGTTGACTTATCATTATAGAAGTAAGATTTGATTGTATCACTTTCAATTCTGTTATTACCAATAATATTTATATCATACTCGGCTAGTGATGAGTTTAAACTTAATAAAAATGTAAGGAATAAAATGTAATATTTCATATAATGTTCTTAAAGTAATAAATTACTAACCCCCAAAGATGAATTGAACATCATTAATAGTAACCATAATAAATAACAAAATTAGTAATGCAAAGCCAGTTTTGAAAATAATTTCCTGAACTTTTGCAGACAGCTCCTTCCCCCTAATGGCTTGTATAATATATAACACTAAATGACCACCGTCTAGAACAGGAATAGGCAACAAATTTGCAAAGCCTAAATTTATTGAAATAATTGCTATAAACCAAAATATTAGATAAAAATTCCTATTACCATTTTCATCTTTTGTCAAAGACTTTTCAGTAACTTGACCCGAATATTTTGCAATTTTAACTGGTCCAGCTAAGTCACTTAAATCTCTTTGCCCTAATATTAGTTGCTTTACAACTGTTACTGATAAAACACTCATATCCCAAACTTCATTTAACGATAATATAGCAGCATTAAAAATATTTGCTTCTTTGTAAATAACTTCAGAAGATTTAATTCCTATCAAACCCGTTTCTATTTTATTACCAAGGAAATCTTCAGTAATATTTTTTTCAGGCATTACAGCTAGATTTAACCTTTCACCATCTCTTAATATCTTGAAATCCAAGTTAATTTTAGGGCTTATTTGTACAATTTTTTGTATATCCTGAAAATTGTCTATTTGCACTCCTGAAATCTCTATTATTTGATCTCCAGACATCACTCCAGCTGATGCAGCAGGTGAATTAACAACTACTTCTGAAATTATGTTGCTAGATGTAGAAACTCCGTATTTAAAAAATAGAAAAAATAGAATAATTATTGCTAATAAATAATTAAAAACTGGACCTGCAAGTACAATTAAAAATTTTTGATATAAAGGTTTAAAAATGAAAGCCTGCTGCTTATTTGTCAGTAGATCATTTTTTTCACCTGGAACACTAGCGGCATTGCGATCTCCATACATTTTAACATAACCACCCAGAGGTATTAAGCATAATTTCCACTTAGTCCCAGATTTGTCATTTAAAGAAAATAACTCTTTACCAAAACCTATGGAAAATTCATCTATTTTTACGCCAAATTTCTTTGCTACTATGTAATGTCCAAATTCATGCACAAAAACTATTAATGATAAAATAATAATGAATGAAAATACATATTCTATTAATACCATGATCTACCTTAAATTATTTGCTCTATTTCTTGCTTCAGCATCTATTGCATATAAATGCTCCAAATTTTCAACTTGTATATTTTTAAATTTATCTAAAATTATCTCAATATTATTTACTATATCAGTAAATAATATCTCTTCTTTTAAAAATTTATCTACCATAACTTCATTAGCAGCATTAAATATTATAGGCAAGGCTTTACCTTCAGCTAATATAAATTCAACTAATTTTAATACTCGAAACTTAATTAAATCTGGCTTTAAGAAATTTAACGAACCTAACTCTGAAATATTAAGGCATATTTCGCTTTGCTCTAACCTATCTGGATATGATAAGGCATGAGAAATTGGAACTCTCATATCATGAGCTGCTAAGAGTGATTTTATGCTGCCATCTCTAAAGCTAATTAGAGCGTGAATTATTGATTCTGGGTGAACCACAACTTCTATCTTATTTTTAAACTGAGGAAACAAATAGTTAGCCTCAATAATTTCTAAAGCTTTATTTACCATTGTTGCAGAATCTACCGTAATTTTCTTACCCATAACCCAGTTAGGATGTTTTAAAGCATCGCTTAAAGTAATATTCGCGAATTTACTAATATCCCAATTTAAAAAAGGACCACCAGATGCTGTAATGGTTATCTTATTAATAGCAGATTCGTCTGCTTCATTCTCTAATAGCTGATAAATACTATTATGTTCTGAATCTAAAGGTACTAATTTAGTATTATATTTTGCACATTCATCTAGGATGAAGTTACTCGCACACACTAAAGACTCTTTATTAGCTAAAGCTAGTATTTCTGTATTTTTTATCGCATGCAAAGTAGGGGATAAGCCTGCTAAGCCCATTATTGCAGATATTACAATATCTGTCTCTAATTCCGCTAATTCATTTAAGCCATTTTCTCCAGCAAAAATTTTTATTGGCATATCGGCTAAGGCATCTTTTACATCTGCATAATGTAACTCGTTAACAATACATATATATTCCGGCTTATATTTTCTAGCTTGCTTGATAAGCTTCTTATAGTTGTTATTTGCAGTTAAAATATATGCTATAAACTTACTTTCATTTGCAGAAATAATTTTTAAAGTGGAGGCGCCTATAGAGCCAGTTGAACCAAAAATAGCTACTTTTCTTTTTTTAAATACTGAAATAGTCATAATTAAAAAAGATTTTGGTTAAAAACCCCAAAGACCAAATAACCAACTATAGCTGCAATTAACAAACCGTCTAAACGGTCAAATAAACCACCATGTCCTGGTATTAAATTACCAGAGTCTTTAACACCAAATTTTCTTTTAAAATACGACTCTACTAAATCGCCAATCTGAGAAAAAACTGATATAAAAATGGCAATAATAACAAAGCTATATAAAGAAATAGTTTTATTAGTAAAAAAATAAGCAGCAAATGAAAATACAGAAACTATTAACAAAGCTCCCAAGGCCCCTGATATTGTTTTATTAGGACTAATCTTAGGTGCTAATTTAGGACCACCTATAGATTTACCTACAAAATATGCAGCTATGTCTGTTAGCCATACTAAAAGACATAAATAAATTATTATCTCAATACCTGAGGGCAAAGCTCTAAGTGATATAAATGAAGCAATGGGCAAGGCACAATATAAAACTAAATAGGGGCTATATTTGGGTAGCAGATCAATGTTATCGGTTTTAAGCAGTATATTGATAAATTCTGACATTAGAAGCAAAGCAATAACTACTAATAACAAATTAAAGAATATTCCTCCCTTTATAATTAAAAATAAGGTAGTAGGTATAAGAACTAACGCTGAAATGATGCGTTTTTTTAAAACTGAATTAACTTGCATAATATATTTTAACCTGCTCCAAACCTTCTTTCCCTCAAAGCATAATCTTTTAATGCAAAATGTAACTCTTTTTTATCAAAGTCAGGCCATAATTTTTCTGAAAAATAAAATTCAGAATATGCTAATTGCCATAATAGAAAATTACTCAAACGATATTCACCACTAGTCCTTATGAGTAAATCAGGGTCTGGTATATCTTTCGTATATAAATATTTCTCTATTGTATTTGAAGTTATCTCTGATAATTCTTGCGACTTGTAATCTTCTGCTATCAACTTAACAGCATTTGTTATTTCTTCTCTAGAGCCATAGTTTAAAGCTACATTTAAGGTTAAACCGGTAGAATTATTTGTTTTAAGAATTAGTTCGTTAATTTTATCTCTCATATCATCTGGAAACTTACTAAGATCTCCAATAATATTTAATTTTACATTTTCATTGATTAGTTCATTAATATCTTGGGATAAAAAATAATAAAATAATGAGATCAAATCGCTTATTTCTGTTTGGCTTCGGTTCCAATTTTCAGTTGAAAATGCATAAACAGTCAAATAATTAACACCTATTTTACTACATTCAAAAATAATATTTTTAAGATTCTTTGCACCTGCGTGATGGCCATTATTTATATCAAGGGAATTTACTTTACTCCATCTTCTGTTGCCATCCATTATAATTGCAATATGATTAGGCAATAAGTCTGATGCCACATTATCTTGCATTTTACACAGATAAAATTTCTTCTTTTTTATCTAGAAATAATGCGTCTATTGATTTCACTGACTCATCTACTATTTTTTGCACATCATTACTATATGATTTCAATTCATCTTCTGAGATCTCTGAATTTTTTTGCTCTTTTTTAAGCCCATCTAAGATATCACGGCGTATGTTTCTAACAGATATTTTAGACTGCTCAGTGTAGTTAGCACATATTTTAACCAATTCAAGCCTTCTTTCTTCACTTAATTTTGGAATAGGAACTCTAATTGAATCTCCTTCCGCTGATGGGTTCAAACCAAGATCAGAGATGCGAATCGCTTTTTCTACAGCTGCAACATTATTTCTATCCCACACTTGCACATTTAGCATGGATGAATCTTGAACATTAACATTAGCTATTTGGTTAATTGGCATAAAACTGCCATATACATCAACTTTAATTTGATCTAAAAATGATGCACTAGCTCTACCAGCTCTAATAGAAGATAGATTATGCCTAAATGAGTTCAAGCTATTATCAATTTTTTGTTTGAGATTTTTTTTAAAATCAGTCATTTTTTGCCCCATCTATTAATGTGTAAGAACCTTTTCCAGAGAAAATATTTTGCAACTCTCTTTCACTCTTTATCGAGTAAACCAAAACAGGTAATTTATTTTCCTTTGCTAGTGATATGGCTGATGCATCCATTACTTTTAGCTCATTAGATAAAATATCAGAATATGAAATATGATTATATCTTTTAGCTTGTTTATTGGTTTTTGGATCAGCATCATAAACTCCATCAACTTGCGTCGCTTTCATTAAGCAATCACAACCCATCTCTACAGCTCTTAATGCTGCTGCTGTATCTGTAGTAAAGAAAGGATTACCAGTACCAGCTGCAAAAATCACTATTCTACCTTTTTCCATATGCCTTACAGCTCTTCTTCTTATGTAAGGCTCACAAATCGCTGTCATAGGAATAGCGGACAAAATTCTAGTTTCTACATTTAGCTTCTCTAGGGCATTTTGCAATGCAATAGCGTTTATAACAGTTGCAAGCATACCCATGTAATCAGCATTAGCTCTTTCCATTCCTATGGCATTTGCTGACATACCCCTAAAGATATTTCCGCCACCAACTACCAAAGAAATTTCTACATTATCTTTGTGTACCTCTGTAATATCAGCACAAATCTTATTTATAACATTGTTACAGTGACCATATTCGAGATCACCCATCAATGCTTCGCCTGAGATTTTAATCAATACTCTTTTGCACTTAGAAATGTCAAACATCTATGAATTTGCTACAATTGATTGTACTTCGTCTGCAAAGTCACCTGCTGATTTTTCTATACCTTCACCAACTTCATAACGAGTAAAACTATTAATTTTAAAATTACAGTCATTAGATTTCTCAAATTCCGCAATAACTTCTTTTATTGGAGTCTTACCATCTAAAACAAAGGCTTGTTCAACCAATACGACTTCTTGGTAATATTTTCTTACTCGACCTTCAACCATTTTTTCTATTATGCTTTCTGGCTTACCCGAAGCTTTTGCTTGATCTGAAAAAATCTCTCTTTCTTTTGCAACCAACTCAGCAGGAACTTCTTCTTGATTAGCGGCAACAGGTTTATTTGCAGCAACATGCATTGCAATTTGCTTACCTAATAATTTAGCTTCCTCACTAATTTTATCACAAGAAATAGAGACAAGCACTCCAATTCTACCTAATGCATCTGAAACTGCACCATGTAAGTAACTACCTACAAATCCAGAATCTTCGCTTACTCTCGCAAATCTTCTTAATTGGATATTTTCACCAATAACACTTATTGCATTAGTTAAAGCTTCATTACTAGGTTTACCATTAATGATCAATTCTGAAACTTCGTTTGTTTCACTTATTGATATTGCATCTAATACAGATGAAGATAATTCTTTAAAAGAATCATTTTTTGCAACAAAATCTGTTTCTGAATTAATTTCAGCTATAAAAGCTTTATTGTCATTTACTCTTAACGCAATCAAACCCTCTGCCGCAACTCTAGAACCTTTTTTAGCTGCTGCTGCAATACCTTTTTTCCTCAGCCAATCTGCGGCGTCAGAAATATTACCAGAACATTCTGCTAATGCTTTTTTACAATCCATCATGCCAGCTCCAGTTTGCTCTCTTAACTGCTTCACTTGTTTTGCGTCTACCATTTTGACCTCGAATCTATATTATTTAAATTTAATTATTTTTTTCTGCTGATTTTACTTCTTCAGCTTTTTTTTCAGAGGAAGAATTTTCGATCTGCTCAGCAACTTTACTGCCCGCAACTTTCTCATTAACTACTTTTTCCACTTGTTTTTGCACCTCTTTTTGCACAGGAGCTGCAGATTTAATAACAGTTTCAGCAATTAAGTTACAAAAGAATGAAGTGGCTTTTGCAGAATCATCATTTCCTGGAATAGGGTAATTGATATCCTCCAATGAAGAATTAGTATCTACTATTGCAACTACAGGAATACCTAACTTACTAGACTCTTTAACCGCTATAGACTCTTTGTTAGTATCAAATATTACTACTAAAGCTGGCTTTCCAACTAAATCTCTAATACCGCCCAATGATCTTTCTAACTTATTGTTTTTTCTGCTTAAAAACAACTTCTCTTTCTTAGTTAACTCAGAATCTTCGCTACCTAATTCAGCTTCCGTATTTTTTAAAGTTTTTATTGAATTTGATACAGTAGACCAGTTGGTTAACATTCCACCCAACCATCTATGGTTAACATAATGCTGTTTACATTTTGTTGCATAATTCGCAATAGTCGCCGCTGACTGTTTTTTAGTTCCTACAAATAAGATTTTACCATTATTACTAGCCACATTTGAAATAACTTCGAGGGCCTTATTTAACATCACATATGTTTTGCTTAGATCTATTATATGAAGATCACCTTTAGATCCATATATAAATTGTGACATTTGCGGGTTCCACCTATTTTTCTTGTGACCGAAATGAACACCAGCTTCTAGCATTTCTCTTATTGTAAAGTTTGGAATTTTAGACATAATAATACCTGTTAATTAGTTAAACACCGATAGAAACATTAAATAATCACTAATTACAGGAATGAATCTATCTGTAAATTTGCTTGTAAAGCAAAAATATTTATAAAAGATAATCTTTATAAATCAAGAGCTTTCTTACTTAAGAGTCTTTTTTATTTGCTTTATTGAATCAATGGAAGTGTTAAGCTGCTCAAGCGAATTTTCAATGGAGGTCTTCAGACCAGAAACGTGAGCTAAAGTACCTTCTAATTCAGCGATTTTCTTTCTAGAAGCTCTATTTACTTCTACTATCTTTCTTAAATAAAGATTCTGCTTTTGCGCCTCAAATATTAACTTAGCCCCATGATAGGGATTATTTAAACCAAGAAAGTGGCCTAAATCTGTTAGGTTTTTAAAATTGAATTCTTCGCAGAGATTTGAATATAAGTCTCTTTGAAATGGTTTCATCCATTTGTACTTGTGGTTTTCGGTAGTTTCGTTTTCTTTTTTCATTTTAATATGTAAATGAACAAATTTAGTTTTATTACTTAGTTGTATTAAATACAAGGATTTTATTATTTACACCTAGATTTTGTAGGAGGTTAAAAAGAGGCGGGCTTAAAGGAGGCAAAAGACCCGCCTCAGTAATTACATTGTAGCACAAAAAAAAGATGATTACAAATATTCTTTAATTTTAACTAAAGCTCTTGCTCTATGACTAAATCTTTTTTTATCAATATCGGTCATTTCTGCAAAAGTTAACTTATTACCTTCTGCTATAAAAATTGGGTCATATCCAAAGCCATTATTACCCCTTGCTGGAAAGACCAGTTTTCCTCTAGTTTTAGCTGATGCCTCAAAAACAACCCCAGCTGGACCATATAAACATAAAGAACAGTAGAACGAGCCCGTAACTTTATTAAGATCTATTTTTTTTTCTTCTAATTTTTTTTTAATTTTATTAATAGCCAAGGAAAAATTTTTATCCTCGCCAGCCCATCTTGCAGAAAATATACCAGGCTCACCATCTAACTGATCAACTATTAAACCTGAATCATCAGCTAATGAGGGTAAATTTGTATGTTCATAATAATATTTTGCTTTTATTAAAGCATTCTCTTCAAATGTGACGCCATTTTCTACTGGCTCTACAATTGAATAACCATTTGTTGAGATACATGTTAGTTCATCACTATTTAGATACTCACAAAATTCTTTGAATTTGCCTTTATTTCCAGTTGCAATTAGTAGTTTTTTCACAATTCTCTAATTAATTTTATAGTAATTACATTTAGCAAAATAGTTTAGAAATAATTATCTTAAGCATTTGCAAATAACATATGTGTGAATGGTGTGCCCGGAAGGATTCGAACCTTCGACCCACAGCTTAGAAGGCTGTTGCTCTATCCAGCTGAGCTACGGGCACATTCAAAGCAGTTTTTAGAACAAAAGCTTTATAAATTCAAGTAATTTATTTTAACGCTTGGCGAAAGCTTGAAATTATGTTATAATAATTAAACTTATGGAAACGATAGAGAACTAAATTACTTGGGTAGGGTAATTATAGAACTTACATTATAATTAATTAGCAAAGCGTAAGCTTAATTTTAAACAATTTATTATATAGTTTAAAATTATATCTTTTAACGCTTGGCGAAAGCTTGAAATTATGTTATAATAATTAAACTTATGGAAACGATAGAGAACTAAATTACTTGGGTAGGGTAATTTAAAATTAAAATATTTTGATTAATTAGCAAAAATCATAGGGTTTGTTTTTTTATTATCTTAAAAAAAAGCTTGATTTTCTTTGAAATATTTTTATAAATCAATCAAGTGCCGAAATAGCTCAGTTGGTAGAGCATCTCACTTGTAATGAGGCGGTCGGGAGTTCGAGTCTCTCTTTCGGCACCACTTCAAATTTTTTCTAAATTAGCTCTAAAATTTTCCGGTGCAATGCTTTATTGCTACAAGCCAGAACTTCCCCTTTACTTAACTCATTTACCTCTTTTCCTTGCCAATCTGTAATCACAGCACCTGAAGCTTTAATAATCGGAACCAAAGCCAAAAAATCATGTGGTTTAAGGCCTTCCTCTAAAATTATATCGATATAACCACTAGCAAGCATTGCATATTGATATGAATCTGGCCCACAAAATACTCCACCATATTTTTGAAATTTTGTTTTTGCTCTGATAATATCTAATATTTTCATACCATTTTTTGATAATAAGTAAGGAGAAGTAGTAGATAATATAGCTTCACTAATTTCCGTAACTTTTCGCGCTTTAATCCTGACTTGATTCAAACTAGCTTCATATGCCTCACCTCCTGAATATCGTTCATTTAGAATTGGTTGGTTAATTATTCCTAGTATAGGTTCATTCTTATAAAGCAATGCAATTAAATTAGTAAAAACAGGTAAACCTGAAATAAAAGAGCTAGTTCCATCAATAGGGTCTATATACCACTTATAGGGGCTAATACCTTCTACATTACCAAATTCTTCGCCACATACGCCATGTTCTGGGTATTTATTAAAAATTTCCTCCCTAAGAGCAGCTTCAATTTCAGTATCCGCGATTGTTACTGGTGATTGATCGTTTTTTGCAAAATTTTCAATATTATGACTACGGAAATATTTTTTGGTTATACTCCCAGCTATATCTGCTAGATTATGAGCAAAAGCAAATAATTTGTCATTTAAAAATACTTTATTTTGTTTCTTCTTTGTAGTCATATAATAATTCTAAAGCTTGTTTTGGGGTTAAGTTATCAACATCTAATTCATTAAGTTTTTTCAGAACTTCTAAGCCTAAATTATCCCTAACAGGATTTTCTTCTTCCTTAATCTTGTTTGGTGAAAATAATGATAATTGCATATTTAAATTTATGTTATTTTTTTGCTCTATATCTGCAAGAGTGTTTTTTGCCCTAGCAATTACAACTTTTGGCAAACCCGCAAGCGCCGCCACAGAAATTCCATATGATCTTCCAAAATTACCTTTCTTAATTTTGTGACTAAAAATTACTTTGTCTCCATCTTCTATAACATAACTATAATGGCAAGAAATTTTGCTAAGTAGTTTCGTTAGATCAACTAATTCATGATAGTGAGTTGCAAATAATGTTCTTGCACCTATTTCATTATGTATATGTTCTATAATAGCAAAGGCAAGAGACAAACCATCATATGTTGAAGTTCCTCTGCCTATTTCATCTAAAATTACAAAGGATTTATTAGTTGCATTATTAAGGATAGTTGCTGTTTCTATCATTTCGACCATAAAAGTTGATTGGCCTTTTGCAAGATTATCTGAAGCACCCACTCGACTAAATATTTTATCTACTATGCCTATTCTAGCCGATTTTGCAGGGACAAAACAACCAATCTGAGCCATAATAATAATTAAAGCATTTTGACGCAAAAATGTAGATTTACCAGCCATATTAGGGCCAGTAATTAGCCAAATTGAATTTTCATTGATTAAATTGCAATCATTTGCCACAAATTCATTAATATTATCTGGTAAGAACTTCTTAACTACTGGATGAAAAGCAGATTCCACATAAAAATCTTGATCATTAGTAAGCTCCGGCCTGGTCAAATTATTTTTATGAGAGATGTCAGCAAAGTTACAAAATAAATCAAACTGCACAATAATTTTTACAACTTTTTTTAATGCTAAAACATTTTGCTCTAATTTAGTTAATGCATGCTTAAATATTTGCAATTCTAAATTTAAAGCTTTTTCTTCTGCCGCGAAAATTTCTGCTTGTAAATTATTTAATTCCTCACTTGCGAAGCGAGTGTAATTTGCTAAAGTCTGTTTGTGCGAAAAATAGCTTTTATCCATTTTATCCACCATCTGAGACGGTACTTCTATGTAAAAGCCTAAAATATTTGTAGATCTAATTTTCAACTTATTAATTTGAGTTTTGTGGCGATATTTATCTTGTAACTCTTCAATTAATGCCCGAGAATTAGCTCTTAAATTTCTATAATAATCAAGCTCTTCACTAACTCCATCTTTGATAAAATTTCCTTCCCGACAAAGTAAAGGAGGGGAGGTTTGAAAAATATCTAACTCTTTATATAAGTTGCTAAAATCGGTTATTTCATCAATTAATTTGGCAAAGAGCTTTTCATATTTGCACGAATTTTCTCGAAAATAAACTTTTAATACGCATATAATTTTAAGAGCATTAATTACAATAAGAAAATCTCTTGGCCCACCTCTATTTACTAATAATTTATTAATTGCTCTTTCCAAATCAGGAAAATTAGCTAAATAAGAGCTTAACTCATTACATAAATCGTTATTATTATAAAAAAACTCAACTCTATCTAATCTTTGTGTAATTTTATCTAAAGAAATAAGCGGGTAGGCTAGTATTCTTCTCAACTCTCTTGCAGCACTAGCAGTTTTGCAATTATCCAAAACAGCAAGTAAAGAAGCTTGTTGATTATAGGGATTTGTCAAAATTTCTAAACTATTTAAAGTTGCTTTATCTATTTGTAGAAAGTTACTTTTTTCTATTTTTTGCGGATAATTTAAATTTAATAAATTATTTTTCTGAGTTACTTGTAAATAGGAAATAATTGTACCAATTGCACTAATCTCAATTTCTGAAATATTGCCTAAAGGTTCGAGGAAGTTTAGTTTATAGAACTCCTTAATAATTTTTTCATTTTTTTTAACTGCAAAATAATTTTTAGGAAAATCTATAATAATATTTTTATATTCTTGTAATAAAAACTTGGTTTCCTCTTCACTTAGCAGAGAATCTGCAACTAAAATTTCTGCGGGATTAATTATTTTTATGTTAGTTTCTAGATTTTTTATTTCGCAAGTTTCAAAATAAAATTTAGCAGTTGAAATATCTATATAAGCAAGCGCAACATTATCTTTAAATTTAACCACTGACAATAAATAATTTTCCTCAGACGGTTTTAAGAGATTTTCTTCAGTTAGAGTTCCCGGCGTCACAACTCTAACCACATCTCTTTTTACTACAGCTTTATAACCTCTCTTTTTAGCTTGCTCTGCCGTTTCGATCTGCTCACAAATTGCAACCCTAAAACCTGCTTTTATTAACTTTTCTAAATATGCTTCATATGCGTGGTAGGGTACACCACACATAGGAATATCTTGATCTTTTTCTTTCCCTCTTTTAGTAAGAGCTATATCTAGAGTTTTTGCAGCTTTTTTAGCATCATCAAAAAACATTTCATAAAAATCGCCCATGCGATAGAAAAGCAAATAATCTTGATATTGCTCTTTTAATTCTAAATATTGCTGCATCATTGGAGTAGATGCTTTTTTTATCATAATTTTAATTTATTTTTACAATATTACTTATAATATAGATTTAAATTAATTTTTGAATTTTTTTTATCCAAACAAGCGGGCGTGGCGGAATTGGTAGACGCGCAGCGTTGAGGGCGCTGTTTTCTTTTGAAAGTGGAAGTTCAAATCTTCTCGTCCGCACCATGTTAATAGTAACTCACTCATCTACACCAACTTGTTACTGACAAAATTTTAGTTATCTTTAGCTAAATAAATTTAATTAAGTCGGCTAAATATTCTTATTTTATAAAAAAGTGATTTTAAAGTTAGCAATATAAGTAATTGATTTTTATAGAATTTTCTAATTCACTCATGGTGTCACTTATGGTCATCCTCCCGGTCCTCCTCCCAGTCCTCCTACTCCTGCTGGTGCTGCTGCTGCTCCTAGTTCTGGTGCTGCTGCTTCTGCTCCTGGTGCTTGTACTGCTACAATTTTTTTTGCCTCTTCAATATACGCAATTACATTATCCATTTTAGTAGATGCCTCAGTTTTTTCAGCATAATTTAAAATAGTTTTTGTATGTTCACCTAACTCTGCTTTTTCTTTTATGGGTTTTTCAGTTATGTATTTTGTTAAAATATAAATGATTTTTGCGGCAATGATGGCAACTGATATCGCGGTGGCTACGGTTGCTATGGTAAATAATAATTGATTAACAACTATTTCTGTTTCGACTTCCTCGGTAATAATCTGCGTAGCTCCCGTATCTGGTTCTAGGCTTGAGTCTGGGGCTTGGCTTGGGTCTGGGTCCTGACTTGAGTCTGGGTTAGTATTGAATGATGGTAAGTCTCCGTTTCCTTCTTCTATTGTTATAGAGCTATTATCGAGAGTTGAATGATCTATAGGCGTCATACTATCTTCGGTAGGGGTAGTGGTTACAGTAGGTACAGGAATGTCTTTTTCTTTAGAAAATAATGGCTCTAAACTTTTTGTTAGTAATAAGTCAATAGTTAAATATACCGAACCAAAAAAAACGCCAACATATGCAGACCTTCTTAACTCGCTCTCTAACTTTTCTTTTGACTCTGCCTTTGCCTTAAGTTTTGCAGCCGAAGCTGATTCTCCTTTAAATTTATGAAGCTTTGTCTGGATGGTGTCTCTGTTATATTGACTCCTAGAAAATTCAATATTATCTAAACTTTCAGATATTTTACTAAGTTGATCCTTTGTGTCACTCGATTTTAATTCTAATTTAAGATCTTCGATCTCACGCTTAGCTTCTTGCCTAATCTTTCTAATAGCTTCATATTTTTCTTCAGCCTGTGTTTTTAGTTCTTTGATAGCTTTTGTATCATTAGAAGAAGTAACTTTTGCAAGGTTTACCTGCAAGGTTTTAGCAGCTTGATTTTCTAATTTTATTCTATCTTTTAGCTCTTCAAACTTTTTTTGTTTTTTTTCTAAGAAACCTAAATTTAACATAAAACCCCAAATTTACCTTATTATACCATATCCTAACACATATGGCAACTATTTTAAGCTAATTATTATCTCTAAAACAATTTTTTGGCAGCAAGTAACGCTTCTTTTGTAATTTCTACTCCAGATATCATAGTGGCTATCTCATTTAATTTTTCATCATAGTTTAACATTTTTACATTAGAAAAGCTAATATTATCATGGTAATGCTTAATAACTTTCAAGTGATTAGTGCTAATCGCTGCAACCTGTGCTTGATGAGTTATAATGAAAATTTGATTTTTTTTGCTTATTTCTTTTAGCTTTAATGCAACTAAATGAGCTGCCTTACCACTTATACCCGTATCCACCTCATCAAATATCAATGTTTTAGAGGTTGTATTTAAAGCAATCTTCAAAGATAGCATAAATCTAGATAACTCACCTCCAGATGCAATTTTATTCAACTTGTCATATGGTTGATCCAGATTTGTTTTTATAAAAAATTCATAAAATTTTGTACCTTGCTTATTCCATTTATTTTCAGGAAGGTCTTTTATTTCAATTTTAAAAGCTGTTTTTTTCATTTGTAAATCAGCTAAATTAGACATCACCAAGCTTTCTATTCTGGTAATGATAGCAAGCCTTTCTGCCGCAATTTTATCTGCATATTTTTTAAAATTACGTGATTTCTCTGATAAAGTTTCTCCTAGATTTTCAAAATCTAATAACTCTTGTTTACTCTCAATTAATTTCTTTTTAGTTATGCATAACTCATCATAAAGATTATCTGCAGATAAATTATATTTTCTAGCTAACTGCTTTAACCGCGAAATGGCTGCTTCTACATCTTCCTTCTCTGCTACATCTACACCTGTCACATTAGCTTCTGCTAAAATTTCATCAGCTAGCATTAATTGTTGTTCTATCTTATCTAAAAATAAAGATGTTTTTTGCTCATCTTTTTGCTTATTTCTAATTAAATAGCGCTGTAGTGCTAATAATTTATCTGTAATAGAATTTTGCGCTGAAAAACATTTATTTACCTCATCATAAAGATCCGCAACTTCCATTTGTTGCTTAATTAAATTCTTTTTTATTAACAGATTTTCATAATAACTCTCAGATAAATCTACATTAGCAAAATCTGTCAAAAAAGCTTCTAATTCAACTATGCTAACTTTTAATTGCTCTTTCTTAGCTTGAGCATTCCTGTATTTCTCTTTTACAGCATTATATTCTTGAAATAAGGATGCTAAAATTGCTAAATTATCTTGTTCTAAAAGCAAAGAGTCGATAAAATTAATATGCTTACTCTCATCAAATAATACATTATTATCAAATTGACCATGAATTTCGATCAACAATTCTGCTAGTTTATTTAGTAACTTTACTGATACAGGCTCTGCATTAATAAAGTTTTTTGACTTACCTTGCTCTGAAATTACTTTTTTTAATATTACAACATCATCATCAAACTCAATATAATTTTCTGTACAGAAATTTTGTGCATCCAAATTTTGCGAGATATCAAATAAAGCAGTTATTTGTGTATTTTCATTATTATTACCCAATGATTCTATATTCACTCTCTTTTGTGTGAAACATCTTAATGCATCTATAATCATAGATTTACCAGAGCCAGTCTCACCAGTAATTACAGTTAAACCATTTTTAAAATCTATTTCTAGATTTTTTAACAAAATAAAATTTCTAATTTTTAAATTAATGAGCATCTAGTTAAGATATAATTTACTAAATTCTACGCTTTTTAACTGCCAAAAGCTTTCTGTAGTTTGCGCTGCCAAAATCTCAGCATGATATTTTGCCTGCTCAATTAAACCAAGTGCAAAATATGTTTCCACTAATCTAAAACTAGCTTCTTTGCTATATTTAGTTTTTTTATATTCGATTAATATATTTTCAAACCTTTTTAAAGCTGGTATATATTCTCCTCGCTTTAAGTGAGTTCTGCCTATATCTAAATTATAATTTGCTAGCTCATTATTAATTTCTGTCAATTTCTCAATAGAATAGGGCGTGTATTTTTTTTTGGAAAATCTGGATATTAATTGTAAAAAGCTTTTTCTAGCACTCATAGAACTATTTTGCTCTCTTAAGTAGTCAGATCTACTCACATAATATGCTTCAGCCCTTAAAAAATACATATAGTCTACATATTTATTAGCCGGTCTAAGTTTAATGAATTTTTCTGCAGCAGAAATGGCAAGGTCATAATCTTTATTAATATAGTTAATAAATGCGTTTAATATTTCGGCTTTAACTGAATAGTTAGAATAGGGGTGATCGCTTTCTATAATTTCTAAATTATCTATAGCTGAAAAGTAATTACCTTTTTTAAGCTCTTTTAGAGACTCGTTATAATAAAATTCAACTTTCTTTTTTTCAGTTTTATCGGAACAAGAAAATAAAAATAATAAAATTATAGTAAAAAAAATCTTATGTATCATTATTATATTTAAAATTTTAAATTATGTTTTCAAAGCCGTTTAATTTAGTACTTGTTTATACATTATGTATAGTTAATTTACTAATCCTTTTTTTACCCTTTATACTAATAGCTTCACCTATCTTTATTTATAGCAAGGAAAACTTTACTCAAGGAATAATTGACATGCTATATATAAGTTTTTTTATTGTTAGCTCTATAATGATAATATATTTAATTTTAGATACATTGTTTGGCTTCACTATATGGAACTTAACCAAAGGCTGCAAAAATATAACTAAATATTATAAAAAGCATCCTTTTATGAAAGAAATAACGCTTAACTTTAACTTTTTGCAAAATAAATTTTCAACTAAAAATGTAAAATTATTAATCTCAAAATCTTCTGCTGTAAATGCTTATGCTATTGGTTCAATGAGAAAAAAAATTGTGGTTATTACACTAGGTTTAATTGCAAATATTAGAAAAAACTCTGAATCAGAAGAAGAATTTCAATCAGCGATTAAATCAATTTTAGCTCATGAAATATCCCATTTAGTAAATAAAGATTTTATGCCCGCACTATTATTATTTGCGAATGAAAAAGCCACAAATTTTATTTCAAGATTGATTAATATATTCTTTAACATTTTAATCAGAGTCTTTAACATTATACCAATAATTGGCTCTTTACTTACACAAGTTGTAATTATTATTCATCGAATATCTAGTTTTCTGCTAAATTTCTTTTATCGCTATATTCTAGTAAAAGTCTATAATCTATTAAAATTACATATAAGCAGACAAACAGAATATCGCTGTGACTACCAAGCAGCAGAGGCTTGCGGCGGTAAGGAAATGGCTAATGCTTTATCTTTTCTTGGCGATAATGGCTATTTTACAATTTTCTCTAGTCATCCAAGAACTCTTAAAAGAATTAAACATGTTGTAGATGTAAAAAAATCAGAAAAAAAAATAAAAATTTCTATAATTAATCGTATAAGTAATGCAAGCTCAATTTTAATTTTAGTTGTAATGCTAGATGTTAGCTGGAGTTATTTGAGTAAATTAGAATATTTAAATTTTAAAAATAATCAAAATATTCAACAAATATTTTATAAACAAAAATATTATCTAAATATTATTAATAATAATTTAAGAAACATATTAAATTAAATGGCTGATAATTTATTTTCATCTACTGATAAGCAATATTACGACAATTTAATTAAAAAGATCAAGCTTTGCGATAAGCAATATTACATAGATGATAACCCAGAACTTAATGATGCAGATTATGATAAATTGCGCCAAGAATTAACTTATATAGAAAACAAATACCCAAAATGGAAAAGTATAGATAGCCCTTCTGCAAAAGTTGGATATACGGTACAAGATCAGTTTAAAAAAGCTAATCACTCTAAAGCTATGCTATCTCTAGCTAATGCTTTTTCCATTAAGGATGTTGCGGAGTTTGTTAATAAAATTCAAAAATTTCTAAATATTAATGAATTTCCTAAATTATGTGTAGAACCAAAAATAGATGGTGTTTCTTTTGTAGCAAAATATAAAAATCACGAATTTTATCAAGGAATAACTAGGGGAGATGGCAAAATAGGGGAAGATATTACTGAAAATTTAAAAGTAATTTCTGCTTTACCAATGAAACTTACAAAAAATGCACCGCAGGAATTAGAGGTTAGAGGAGAAATTTTTATCAGTAAGGAAGATTTTGCTACCTTAAATAAAACGCAAGAAGAAAATGGTAATAAGATCTTTGCCAACCCAAGAAATGCAGCGGCAGGCTCTTTAAGACAATTAGATACTAAAGTTACTGCTAACAGAAATTTGCAGTATTTTATTTATTC
Organism: Alphaproteobacteria bacterium; assembly: GCA_018667735.1. Classification (NCBI taxonomy): domain Bacteria; kingdom Pseudomonadati; phylum Pseudomonadota; class Alphaproteobacteria; species Alphaproteobacteria bacterium. Next base: position 23,800 of record JABIRX010000008.1, read on the forward strand.
GGTCATAGCTGATAATTTTGCTGTTGATCAATTTTTAGCTTTAGAAAAAATTCGCAATTTAGGTTTTAATACAAATTTGCACAGCAAATTAGCGTGTAATATCAGTCAGTTGCAAAGCATATTTAAAAGCATATCTGAGGAGCGTTTTGCTCTACCATATGACATAGACGGAATGGTATATAAGATAAATGATTTTAATTTACAAGATAGGTTAGGGGAAATAGCAAGATCACCTAGATGGGCAATTGCACATAAATTTCCGGCAGAAGAAGCTAAAACAAAATTGGAAGATATAATCATTCAAGTTGGTAGAACAGGAATTTTAACACCAGTTGCAATATTAACCCCAATCAATCTTGGTGGCGTAATAGTGTCTAAGGCATCACTTCATAATGAAGATGAAATAAAAAGAAAAGACATTCAAATAGGTGATATAGTAAATATAAAAAGAGCAGGGGATGTAATACCTAAAATTACTTCTGTTGATTTGAGTAGAAGAAAAAATACTAAATTATTTATTTTTCCAAATAATTGTCCTGTTTGTAAGAGCAAAGTAATAAAGGAAGAAGAAGAAGTGGCAGTAAGATGCATTGCTGAATATAGTTGCAAAGCGCAAATTCTTGGTAAATTGAGACATTTCGTCTCAATAGGTGGCTTTAATGTTGAAGGGTTAAGAGATAAGCAAATAGAATTCCTTTACGATAAAAATCTGATAAAAAGTAGCTATGATATATTTACATTAGAAATTAGACAAAATGATACAGCTCTAAAATTGGAAAACTATCCAGGCTGGGGTAAATTATCTGTAAATAAACTATATAAATCTATAAATAGCTCCAGAAATATAACCTTAGATAAATTTATTTATGCCTTAGCTATAAAGCATGTTGGCTCTAATGTATCCACATTACTTGCAAAGCATTATACCTCAATAAACAAGCTTTTAACTGCAACAAACAATCTAAAAGATAAAGATAGTGCTGCATATTTAGAATTAGTTAATATTGATGGTATTGGCAATAAAATTATTGCAGCAATAATAAAATATTTTTCTATAGAAGATAATATGATTTTAGTTAAAAATTTAACTACTGAATTAACTATAAATAATTACATCATATCTAACATTAATTCTAAGATTAATGGTAAAATAGTAGTTTTTACCGGAAGCCTAAGTAAAACAACTAGGTTAGAGGCAAAAGCAAAGGCGGAAAAAGCTGGTGCTAAAGTAGCAAGCTCAATATCAAGTAAAACTGATTATTTGGTTGCAGGTGAAGGTAGCGGCTCTAAATTGAGTAAAGCTAAAAAATTAAATATCAATATAGTTACAGAGGAAGAATGGCAGAATTTACTTTAAATCAAAAAATTTCAGATGATTCTATATTAATAAGCAAGCTAGAATTATCCGAGTTGCGCTTAATGAACGATGCGAACTATCCCTGGTTTATTTTAATACCACAGCAAAGTAATTTATGTGAGATTTATGATTTAACAGATAATCAGCAGAAGATATTAATGAGTGAGATTAACAAATTAGCAAAATTTATTAAAACCCATTTTAAGGCAGATAAAATCAATATTGCAAATCTGGGTAATATAGTTGCGCAGCTACATATACATGTTATTGCAAGATATAAAGATGATCAAGCATGGCCAGATCCTGTTTGGGGCAAATATCCGCAAAAAAAATATTTAACTGAGCAAATATTAGCTATTAAAGAATTATTTAATAAATATTAATTTTGAGGCTTAATTTGAGTAAGCAGAGCGATAATTACTATAATAATATATCTTTTTATCTATTACCTTTCCATATTCGTCAAATTCTAAAATAATCAAATTCTGTTCTAAATTTTTGCTATAGTGATTAAAACTGTTAAAATTATAAAACCAAATTTTATCATCTCTTTTATAATTTGGTTTGCCATATAGTTTTGCTATATGATCAATATTAGTGTAATTTTCATATATTGAATTATAAACTTGGTAGTTGCTTAAATTATATTTATTAAATTCATTACGAGCCGAACATGAATATAAAAACATTATTAATAAAATAATTTTTATATTTTTAAAATTACTAAATAACATCTATCTACTTTATGTTATTTGCATTAGATATTATGATTTTTATTCGTCAACTAAATTATACTTCAAATACATTATAAAACTATCTATATATGTTTTAACGCTACCTTCCTCTTTCTTCTTCTGCTGCTGCTGCACGTCTTGCTGCTAATCTTTGTGCTAATCTTCCTTGATTAGTAGCTGCTACTTCAGCCTCAGCTTCTGCTGCTCCACTATTTGTGTTAGATGCTGCTCTTTGTTGTTGCGGCTCTTTTTCTCCTAATTTTAGATGCATTATGTTAGTAAATTCAAAAAAAGTTTTAAATTCATTTTTAGCTTCATCTGATGATCTTCCCATAACATCTTCTCTTTCTGCTAAAGTTTGAGATATATCTATCATTAAATTACTTTTGCTGTAAGGCTTTTGTTGTCTCTTTTTATTGTCACCAGTTAAATCAGCTAATTTGCTTGAATTTTTATCTAATTCACTAATAGTCTCTCTTAACTCTATATTAACATTTTGTAATATAACTAATTGTGCCTCATTTAGCTCGAATTCGCTTTCAGCTTGAACATGATCATAATATAAGCTGGCAATATTTGCTAATGCTGCCTTTACTTCTTTTCTTGTTGTATACATAACTCATATTTTTAATTATTAATTTCTATAATTTGGCATATTTTTTTGCTTTAAAAAACATGGAAATACCTTTCATAATTACCTAATTATACTGAAAGAAGTATATTCAAAATAAATACAGAAGATAACTATCTTTAAAAATTAAACAAGCTAATATTTTTAACAAACTACTCTGTAATTTCTATAGAGATGTTCCCTTGACTAATTCTGCAGTTCTACGCTCTTGTTCTCTCTCAGTAAATTTGCCTGCTTTACTAGTAAGTGGGCTTTGTGCTTCTTGAGCTGAGCTTTTTTGTTTCTCATTTTCATCTAATAATTCATTTATACTTGCTAAGGAGCCAAAAAAAAGATTGAATTGTTCTTTATCTGGTGAAGAAAATACATCTTTTATTATCTCAGATTTTTCAAGAATCTTACCTATCTTATTTTTGGTATCACTTTGTGAATAACTTTTTTTGGTAAAAAATGATTTCCCACTATCTAAAGCAAGCAATTCCTTTATTTCAGCTCCTCCCAATTCTAATTGTGCGCAGGTTTGGCATAATTTTTCATTAACTTCTTTAAGAAGAGATAACTCATACTCATTCAACTCTTTTTGCAAAGAAGCAGTTTGTTCTTTGGGGAATAGTCTTGCTACAGTTAAAATGCCAGCCTTTAGAGATGGTCTATTATGATAAATTTCTTGAGGCTGTTTGGCTTGAGCTTCGCCTCTTACTTCTTCTGGTGTCTTTTCTTTTGCTTCTGCCATCCTTTCACCTAAAGGGCTTTCTATTATTGTCGGTAATGTTCTGACTCTTCCAGCTAGTTTTTGATCAAATTGTAATAAAGTTTGATTAAGATTTTGTAAGATTCTCACATGTTCGACTGGAAAAGAGCTGTTTAAATCATTTCGCTTATTATTAATAAATTCAGCTAAATCTATAATGGCATGATGAAACTTACTATCGGCAAAAGATATTAAGGCCTCTCCATTTATGTCAATATGCTCGTCTATTGTTAACGTTTTAGTTTCTATAGCCTCTTCTTTTAGCATTTCGTTACAATTTGACAAAAATGCTTCATCTTCACTACTAAGCTTATAATTAGCTTTTTCGCTTAAAAACCCTTGCATAAAATCATATTTATTTAAAATATATTTTATTCCACTAAGTTGTTTTATAAGAGCGTCTTCTACACCTAAAACCATGATATTAAATATTTAATTAAGTATTAAATTAATGTTTAAATTTAATATAGCGCTAAGTAATATGAATTAATAGTTATTTTAGCAAAGCTTTGCTAAACTAGCTATTAATTATTAATTTATTCAGCATAGTTAAATTTATGGACGCTATATTAACAATTCATGATGCATGTGTGAATTTTGGTAATAAACCTTTATTTGAAGATTTATCATTAAATATACATAAAAATAGTAAAATATGTCTAATTGGCAAAAACGGGGCGGGTAAAACTACTTTAATGAGTATGATTACTGGAGAAAAAGAATTAGATAATGGTAAGAGGTGGGTAGATTCAGCCTTAACGATAGGTTATTTGAAACAAAATATAAAACCGCAAAAAAATCAGACTATTTATGAATTTATTTTTTCTGCTTTAAAGCCTGAAAGACAGAATGAGGAATATAGTTATTTAATAGAAATGGTAGCTAATCCGCTAGAACTGGAATTAACTGCATTAATGAATGAATTATCTGGTGGTCAGTTAAGAAGGGCAGCATTAGCTTATGCTCTAGTTGAGGACCCTGACTTATTATTATTAGATGAGCCTACAAATCATCTTGATTTAGATGCTATAAAATGGCTTGAAGATTATTTATTAACATTTAATGGAAGTTTTATTTGTGTTAGTCATGATAAGAGATTTTTAGAAAATATTTCAAATAAAGTTTTTTGGTTAGACAGAGGGAAAATTAGGATTTGTCCAGAAGGCTTTAAGAAATTTCCCGAATGGTCAGAAATGCTTATTTTGCAAGAACGAAGAGAATTGGAAAATAGACAAAGAAATTTAAGCTTAGAAGAGGATTGGGCAAATAGGGGAGTTAAAGCAAGGCGTAAAAGAAATATTCGCAGATTAGAAGAAATGAAAAAAGAGAGAGCTCTCTTAAAAGAAGATAAAGGCTCTTTTTTTAATGCTATAAAAAAAGTAGAGCTACCAAAATTAAGTGCGACTGAGGCATCTAAAATTCAAGCTGAATTTATAAAAGTTAATAAATCTTTTAAAAAAAACGATCAGGAAGTAAGCATTTTAAAGAACTTAAATTTGCGTATCATTTATAAAGATCGTATTGGTATATTGGGCAAAAATGGTTCTGGTAAATCTAGTTTTCTAAAATTACTAATTGGTGAAATGGAAGCAGATAGTGGCAAAGTAAAGTTAGGTCATAATCTTACAATTTCATATTTTGATCAAAACAGAAGTGAGTTAGATCCAGATAAAAGCTTGTGGCAAACTTTATGTCCTAATGGTGGAGATTACATAGAAGTTTCAGGGAAAAATAGACATGTATGTGGTTATTTAAAAGATTTTATGTTTGATCCTAAAATGGTGCAAAACAAAGTAAAAACCTTATCTGGTGGGCAACAAAATAGATTGATGTTGGCAAAAATATTAGCAAACCCTGGTAGCTTTTTAATTTTAGATGAACCAACTAACGACTTAGACATGGATACATTAGAATTATTGGAGGATATTTTGGCAAATTATAATGGTACTTTATTTATTGTAAGTCATGACCGAGATTTTCTGGACCAAACTGTAAATAAAATCTTAGCTTTTGAAGGTGATGGATTAATAGAAGCATATATTGGTGGTTATAGTGATTATTTATTAGCTAAAGATGTTGTAAAAGAAAAAACCAAAATTATAAAAAAAACTAATGAAGTACAAAAAACTCAGACTGTTAAAAAAAACAGATTATCCTACAAGTTACAATATGAATTAGAGACTTTACCAGGAAAAATTTCTACATTAGAAAAGCTTATTTCTGAGCAAAATATTTTACTTAAAAAACTAACTAAAGAAGATCTTATATCAGAAGAATTTAGTAAATTAAGTTTAGAAATTGCAAATAATCAATTTGAATTAGATCAATTAGAAACTAGATGGTTAGAATTAATTGACTAATTTTATCTTATCGTTATTTTCAAAATCGTGCTAAATATACGAAGAAAAAAACAAGCTTTTTCATTAGTTGAATTATCAATAGTTTTAATAATTATTGGCTTACTTATTGGTTCTATTTCAGCTGGCTCAAAATTAATATTGCAAACAAAATCAAATAAATTAGCCCGTTTATATGAAGAGTAAAACAGATCTATAACTGTATTTATTTAACATATGATAGTTATCCTGGTGACAAAGCAAATATTTCAAGTTTTTTTAGTGGCTAAACAGATGGTGATGGTGATAATATTTTAAGTACAGAAGAAGGTTATAAAGCATGGCAACACCTAGCTCTAGCTGATATTTTAACTGGCAGTTATGATGGCACTAGTGAATCTCCTGAATTTGACAGTGGTGACAATATTGCTAGTAAAATTATATTAAGACATCACGCTAAAATATATTCTAATTCTAATACAAATTACATCAGTAGTATCAGAACTGTAGATACAAACTGGGAAGGTACAATAAGCTCAAATAAAGCCTATATGATTGACCATAAAATAGACGATGGAAGCCCAAAACAGGAAATATAATCTCATTCAACTATATCATTAATGGTCGTGGCGCAACAAAACCTTGCGCTATAAGAGATGATACATCAGCAGAAGTCACTCATGGATATACAAGTGGTGGCTTAAGTTACCAACTTAACCCTGATGAAGTAGGCTGTAGTTTCATGCTAAAATTAACTAATCAATTATCAAAATAATTTTCTATTGGATTAATAGAATAATGAATAGCTAGGATATAATAAAAGAACCAAGCTTTATTACTTATAAAGTTAAACAAATCAATATTTTAGTAAGTAAAGCTCTTTATACCCACTAAATATTTGTATAGACCTAAAAATTATGTTATAATAAGCAGCATAATTATTATTTTAGGGTATTATGAGATTAACAGAAGTAAATAGAACAACA
>JABIRX010000009.1 GCA_018667735.1 Alphaproteobacteria bacterium
CTGAACATGATTTAAGGGGTACTATAAACACTGGAGCAATAGTAGCGCAAATCATTACTTATCGTTTACAAGAACAAGAAGCGCAAAGAGAAGCAGCGGAAACGCCCCAAAATCTCTCTCATACTGCAAGAGTAGCTGAACGTGATGCAATAAGGGCGAAAAGCAAAGGGCCATACGGATATAGCGTCTAAAGCTAACTGTAACCCTTTATATTCTTTCTGCTTTATAGTTAAGAAGTTTATGCTCTTTATAATATTATAAAATTTTAGCAATATAACAACACCCTATTTGCTCATGTTTTTGCTTACCCTTAAATTCTTCAGATTTATAGTCTATCTTTTTATATTAGCTACCTGCTTAATTTAATGATAGTTTTTATGCAAGATCCCTTTAATGTTAAATATCTATTATTTAAATTGTAAATATATTTATTAAATAAAATTATTACTAATTAAGCTAGTTGAGCAATTAAAATTGGCTAATAAATTAAGGTAATATCTTGCATTACACTAGATTTTATGTTACAAATTAAGAAGCAGAATATTTTAAGATGAAACAATTTTTAATAGCTTGTTAAAACAATTACTAATTAACAAAAATGAACTTAAAAGAAGAATTACTCAAAGTTAGCAAAGATGCATTTATCAACGAAACAAAACTCTTAGATAAGCTACTTATTCAAACTAAAATTTATCAAAATCATATTTCAGCAATAGAAATAAGAGCATCAAGATATATTAATGAAATTAGAATAAGTAAAAAACTTTCTGGTGTTGAAGAATTTATTAAGCAATTTGGGCTAAAAGAAAAAGAGGCTATTGGCTTATTATCACTTGCCGAAGCACTACTTAGAGTTCCCGATAAAAGAACTGTTGACGATTTAATTACTGATAAACTTAAAAATGCCGATTGGAAAAAGTTCTTAAAAGATAATACTGGTTTTTCCTTTTATAGTAAAACATTTGCACTTATGTTATCATCTAATATTACAAAATTTGATCAAAGTAAAAATCCAATAGAAAATATAATTCACCGCCTATCAGAGCCTACTTTAAGATTAGCCTTTAAAGCAGCAATGCAACTGCTTGGGAAAGAGTTTGTTGCAGGTGTTAACATTGAAAAAGCGATTAAAACTTCAAATACAGATATTAAAAAAGGCTATATTTATTCCTACGACATGCTGGGGGAAGGAGCGCGCGATGCAAGTCAAGCTGATAAATACTTCCAAAGCTATATCAGCGCATTAGAAGCTCTAAAAAATATTGATCAGGATATGCCACTTTTTAAGCGACCAAATATCTCCGTTAAACTATCTGCTTTACACCCTAGATATGAACTACTAAAGCAAGACAGAGTTATGTCAGAGCTTTATGATAAAATTAAAGCTATTGCAATGATTGCCAAAAAATACAATCTTACAATCTCACTTGATGCAGAAGAATCTTATAGACTTGATATAGAGCTAGAATTATTTGCAAAATTAATTCAAGACCAAGATTTATCTAATTTTAATGGTATTGGTTTTGTGCTTCAGGCTTATCAAAAAAGAGCAATTCCAGTAATTAAGTTTTTAACAAAATTAGCAAAAACTAATAAAAAAGTCATTCCAATCCGTTTAGTAAAAGGTGCATATTGGGACAGTGAAATAAAATGGGCGCAGATGGAAGGGTTAAAAGACTACCCTGTTTTCACACGAAAAAGTCATACTGATGTAAGTTACTTAGCATCCGCTGCTTTGTTACTTGAAAATACAGAGCACTTCTATCCACAATTTGCAACCCATAATGCCTTAACTGCTGCTGCGATAATTACTCTAGCTGAAGCTAATAATTTAGAAGAAAAATATGAATTTCAGAGACTTTATGGAATGGGTATTAGCTTTTTTGAGCAATTAGTTAAAAAACGCTTATGTAGAATTTATGCTCCAGTTGGCAAATTTGACGATCTGCTACCATATTTAATTAGAAGATTAATGGAAAATGGTGTAAATAGTAATTTTGTTAATCAAATTATTGATGAAAATATTGAAGTAACAGAACTACTAAAAAGTCCAATTGATAAAGCCAAATCTAATATAAAAACTAAACGCAAATTAATCACAAATCCTAAAAATATTTTCAAAGATAGAGATAACTCTAGCGGTTATTGTCTTGGTAACAAAACTGAAACAGAATATCTTAAAAACAGTATAAGTAAGTTTTTTGATAAAAAATATTTAGCAACATCCATAATAAATGGTAAGAAACAAAAAGGATCTGAAACTATAATTAAATCACCTTCCAATCTAAAAAACACTGTTGGATCAGTAATTTTTGCTGATAATGACACTTTAGATCAAGCCCTAAAGAATGCTATTAAAGCATTCCCAAAATGGAGTAGCACAAATATCCAAGAGCGCGCTAAAGCAATTAACGCTATGGCCTTACTAATAAAAGAAAATGAAGCTGAACTTATAGCACTTTTAAGCAGAGAAGCAGGTAAAACTCTAATAGATGCAATTAATGAAATTAGAGAAGCAATTGATTTTTGTAATTATTATGCCAGAGAAGCACTAAAGTTAAAAGAACCACTCTTAAACGAAAGTTATACGGGAGAAGATAATCATTTATCTTACCAAGGAAGAGGAGTTGCAATATGCATAAGTCCATGGAACTTTCCTCTTGCTATTTTTCTTGGTCAAATTGCTGCAGCTTTAGTTGCTGGTAACAGCGTAATTGCAAAACCCGCCGAAACAACTTCAATCATAGGTTACAAAGCTGTTGAATTATTCTACCAAGCTGGAATACCACATGATGTTTTACAATTCACTCCAGCAGCTGGTAAATTATTTGGAGCAAAATTGCTTTCTAACCCTAAAATTGCAACAGTTGCATTTACAGGTTCTAATCAAACTGCCAGACTAATCAACAGTAAACTTGCTCACAGTAATGGTCAAATTGCAAAATTAATTGCCGAAACTGGTGGTCAAAATTGTATGATTATTGATTCAACCGCTTTATTAGAACAAGCAACAGACGATATTATAAATAGTAGTTTTTATAGTGCCGGACAAAGATGTAGTGCACTTAGAGTCTTATATGTACAAGAAGATGTGGCAGATAATTTAATAAAACTTCTGAAAGGTGCAATGGCTGAACTAGAACTTGGCGATCCTAAAGATTTTGCGGTGGATATTGGGCCAGTAATAAATCAAGAAGCTAAGCTTTCACTTGAAAAGCATATAGAAGATATGAATAAAAACTCTAAATTAATTGCTTCTACACAAGCTAAAAATCTACAAAATGGCTTTTTTGTAGCCCCACATCTTTATGAAATAAATAATATAAATGAATTAAAAAATGAAAATTTTGGGCCTATTTTACATTTGATAAAATTTAAAGCTAATAAAATCGATGAAGTTATCAATGAAATAAACTCAACTGATTATGGGCTAACTTTTGGAATTCACAGCCGTATTGAATCAAGAATAGACTATATAGCTACGCGGATTAATGCAGGAAATATCTACATAAATAGAAATATGACTGGTGCAGTTGTTGGAGTACAACCTTTTGGCGGCATGGGTCTTTCTGGAACTGGTCCTAAAGCTGGAGGGCCAAATTATCTAAAAGCATTTATGCATGAAAAAAATGTTACAAATAACATAACAGCTATTGGCGGTAACCTTGAATTGCTAAGTAAATAATATGTTAAAATTTAAAATATCTATATAGATATGACTGTCTTAATATCTAATAACTGAAAAATAATACTATAATTTATTTATATTTAAAAGCTGGGTTAGACATTAATTGCGAAATACACATGTAAAGAAAGCTACTTTACATCAATATAAATTACATATTTGGATTTTTAACAATGTTCATTGCTAAATATCTGCTGATCAAATTATACTTTAACTGCATAAATATGTAACTTAGATTTAACCGCTATCATCTTACTAAAGTTGTAAAAGTTTATTTATATAAATAATTTCCTATATTTCTTGATTCGCTCTAAAGCCTTTTTTAAGCTCACATATCAACTACACATAAAAGATTATATGGTCCACTTCAATGATAAAATAAAGAGAGCTGAAATTTAAATAACTAAAATAATTTTGGTTCTAATGATAAATAGAATCTTAAACTCTTTAACACCTAATGTTATACTTATTTAAAATTATTGTTTTTAAGTCTCAAGATATAACTTTTTGTTAAATCCTTTATTTCACCACTCATAATATATAAGCCAATTAAATTTGGTATAGCCATAGATAAAAATAATATATCAGCAAAATCTATGACAACACCAATTTTTAGCATACCACCTACAAAGATAAAAAAAGCAAAAACTATGTGACAAATTTTGTAGTCAGCTTTTTTTGTAATAAAACGCCATGCTTGCTGACCATAGTAACTGTAAGTTAGCATTGTGGAAAAAGCGAACATAAATACTACAAAAGATAGTAGATAAGGAAACCAACTACTTACTGTTGCAAATGCTTCTTTAGTCATTAACACACCACTTACAGAATCATTATTATATACACCGGTTACAATTATAACTATACCTGTCATAAAACAAATAATAATTGTATCAATAAAAGGTTCTAAAATTGCAACCGCACCTTCTCTAATCGGCTCTTTAGTTTTGGCCGCTGCATGAGCTATAGGAGCACTTCCAAGACCAGCTTCATTTGAAAAAGCCGATCTTTTTATTCCTTGTATAATTGTACCAATAACTCCACCATAAATAGCACTTCCACTAAAAGCTAAACTAAACATAATTTTTACCGCATTTGGTATTTGAGCAATATTACAATATAATATCACTAAACAACATAATACATAAGTTATAGCCATAAAAGGCACTATTTTTTCTGTAATTTTAGCAATTCTAGCTATGCCACCTATTAATATAAATGCAACAGATAAGGTGATCATAGAAACTAAAATTAACTTACTTTGACTTCCTAACGAAAAACTATCCGCAATAATTGCAACAGTCTGGTTTGCTTGAAACATAAGACCCGCACCAATTGCTCCTAAAACACAACAATATGCCGAAATTTTAGCTAAATATTTACCTAATCTTGGCATATTTTTCTTTATTAAACCAGCCTCCAAATAATAAAAAGGACCCGCTAATAAATGCCCATCATTATCAAACTTGCGATATTTATGCCCTAATGTAACCTCAGCAAACTTAGTGGACATGCCAAAAAATGCAGCAATCATCATCCAAATAACCGCACCCGGACCCCCTATTGCTATTGCTATTGCAACTCCTGCAATATTACCCAACCCAACTGTTGCCGACACTGCTGTAAATAAAGCTTGTGCATGTGAAATTTTACCTGGAGCATCTTTACTATCTTCTTCATACTTACCTCTCACAACTTTTATCGCATGTGTAAAAAGCCTAAGATTAACAAAATTTAATTTAAAGGTAAAAAATATCCCACCAATTATTAGCCACAACACCAAAAAAGGAAAACCAAAAATTGTAAGTGTTAAATCATAACCTAATATGCTATATTCCCCACCCAAAAAAAGAAAAGCTAAAAAATTTACAATTGGAGCTAATATTAGCTCTAGTAATGCTGTTATTTGCTCAGCTATATTAGCACCATTTTTAAAATCATCTGAATATGAACTATTTGATAATAATAATGATGAAACAAATAAAAATATTTTAAACATAAACTCCTTTTAATTTACTGAAAATAATAGTATAATAAAAATGAATTAACAAGTAGGTTTTTATGAGCGAAATGCCAGATAGTGGCCCTTCATCAGCTATACAATCCAATATGGCGGCTACTGGAGGTGCAGCTTCAGCACCAGGATCTTCAAATATGTCTTCTACAGGACAAAGTCTAGACCCCCAAATATCCCCCCCTCCTGAGTTAGGTGGAGTTTTAGAAGGTAATGTTCTAGGTACTAAAAATTTTGATGAAGCCGGTAAAGAAGCTTTGCATGGAGGCTTAATGCACTCTATCGTAGGTAGCGGTGTTAGCTCAATAGGTGAAATGACTAAATCTGAGCAGGGTACTGGATTTGCAGCGCCACCAGGTGTAGGTGGTATAACTGCTGCAAAATCTGGTATAGGCTTTGGTGCAGGTTGATAACAATAAGATTAAATCTGATTCATCACTTTAAGAAAATCTTTTTTAAGCAAAACTACATATTTATCTAAAAACTCAAAACAAACTTTGCCAATTTTCTTTTTATCAAAAATTAAATCATTATCTATTATAATATTGTTACCTATTTCTAATTTAGTTATAAATATTATCTGCTTTCTAATGACCCCTCTATGAAAAGTTCTAGCGGTAACTTCTTGCCCAACATAACATCCCTTACTAAATGATATTGCGTTTATCTCATTATAACCAAATTCTAAAATATATGATTTATCTATAGTTAGATCAAAAGCACCATCAATTAGCTTATACTTAAATCTTAATGCATGATAGTCATTTATTTTGTCACTATCAAAACTTTCTATTTCATTGGTAAAATTATATACTCTTTGCAAAAGATTTGATTTTCTTGGATCTGAATAAGATGTTGGATAATTATTATTTAAATTTTCATCAATAAAAACATCACCCTCAAGATCTTTTATCTTCACATCACTATTTAGCTTATAAAGCTTTAATTTAGATTTAAACGCTTCAATAAAAACTTCATTAATGTCTATAATTAAATTTTCCTTATACTGGAAGATAAAAAAATCTGCTAAGAACTTTCCTTGTGCAGACAAAAAAGCAGAAAAAATGATACCTTCTTCTTTTATTTTAGCTACATCATTAGTAATCAAACCCTGTAAAAAACTTTCTTTATCAAGACCTGAAAGCTCTATTAACTTTCTATCTACTAATTTTAATAACATTTATGACGCCTCTTTGTGAGCTACACCTTTTGTTGTAGAATATTCAAAATGTAAAGGTGTATCTGGAAAAACATATTTATAAGCACTATGAACCGCAAAAGCTGCCTCACTAAAACCAGTTAATATTAATTTTAACTTACCTTCATAGTGAGCTATATCTCCAATAGCAAATATTCTTTCTATGTTAGTTTCCATTGTTGCTTGATTAACAGCTATATGTTTTTTATCTATATTTAAACCCCACTCAGCAATAGGTCCAAGCTCCATAGAAAGACCATAAAATGGTAGCAGGACATCTGCTTCTAATGCTTTTTCATGACCATCCATATCAGCTAAAATTACCTCTTTCAATTTACCATTTTCTCCTTTTAAACTATGTAATTGGTATGGTACTACCATATCTATTTTACCAAGTTTAACTAATTCATTTAATTGACTCACTGAATTTGGTGCGGCTCTAAATTTTGGCCTTCTATGAATAATAGATAATGATTTAGCAACAGGTGCTAGAGATAAAGCCCAGTCAACTGCTGAGTCACCACCACCTGCAATTACTACATTTTTATTTTCATATTCTGCAATTTTATTTACTAAATATTTTACTGAACCAGTTTTTTCATATTTTTCTATATCTTGAAGTGGTGGCCTGTTTGGCCCAAAAGCACCACAACCCGCCGCAATAATTACAGCCTTACACTTAATATTAACTTCTTTATTAGTTGTAACTTCATAATAATCACTATGCTTAACCAACCTAATCACTTGATTGTTAAGATGAAATACAGGCTCATGTGGTTCAATTTGCGCTTCTAATTTGGTAATTAATTCAGCTGCTTTAATCTCTGGATATGCCGGTATATCGTAAATTGGTTTTTCAGGATATAAAGCTTGGCACTGACCTCCTGTAAATTCAAGTGTGTCTATAACATGACATTTCATATTTAACTGACCAGCTTCAAAAACTGCAAATAAACCAACAGGACCAGCTCCTATTACTACTATATCTGTATTAAATTCCTTCATTAAATTTTACTAATTTTTATTAATCATTATCAACATATTATTATAACCAAAGATTATTAATTATTAACTAATATTTCTCTTTTACCTGTTGCATTTGCGGCAGAGATAACCCCTTCCTCTTCCATTTGCTCTACAATATTAGCTGCCCTATTATAACCAATTCTTAATTGTCTTTGAACAAATGATGTAGAAACTTTTTTCTCAGTTAAAATAATATTAACTGCTTTATCATATAATTCGTCTTTATTATTATTGCTGTCACCACTGTAATCTCCACCATAATTACCTTCGTCCTCACTTACTTCAAAAATACTTTCTACATATTCAGGTTTTGCTTGCTTTTTTAGATAACTAACTACATCTCGCACTTCCTTATCATCTATAAATGCACCATGTACCCTTGTTAATTTACTACCACCCAAAGTGTAAAGCATATCACCCATACCAAGCAATTGCTCAGCACCTTGTTCACCTAATATAGTGCGAGAATCAACTTTAGAGGTAACTTGAAAACTAATTCTAGTTGGAAAATTTGCTTTAATCACACCTGTTATTACATCAACAGAAGGTCTTTGTGTAGCAACAATCAAATGAATACCAGCCGCTCTTGCCATTTGTGCTAATCTTTGAATGTAAGCCTCTATTTCTTTACCAGCAACTAACATTAAATCTGCCATTTCATCAACTATAACTACAATAAATGGTAATGTTTGCATATCTAGTTCCACTTCCTCAAAAATTGGTTTACCAGATTCTGCATCGAAACCAGTTTGTACAGTTCTTGTCAAAGTTTTCTTATCTTTTATTGCCTGCTTGATAGCCTTGTTATAACCAGAAATACTTCTAACTCCAAGTGATGACATTAAGCGGTAACGATTTTCCATCTCTTGTACTGCCCATTTTAAAACTTGTACAGCTTTGCGCGGTTCAGTTACTACAGGACTTATTAAATGTGGAATACCATCATATACGGATAACTCTAACATTTTAGGGTCAACCATTAAAAACTTACATTCACTGGGAGGAAGCTTATATAATATAGATAAAATCATAGTGTTTATTGCTACCGACTTTCCAGAACCAGTAGTACCTGCTACTAAAAGATGTGGCATTTTTGCAAGATCTGCTAAAATTTCAGCCCCACCAATATTTTTTCCTAAAGCAAGAGGTACATTATGCTCTCCCTTAATAAAGGACTCACTTGAAATTATTGATTTAAAATACACCGTTTCTCTTTCTTCATTAGGTAATTCTATACCTATTGCATTTTGGCCCGATAGAACTGATATTCTTGCTGAAGTGGCACTCATAGATCTCGCCACATCATCTGCTAAACCTATGATTCGTGATGATTTAACTCCTGCCGCAGGCTCAAACTCATACAAAGTCACAACAGGACCAGGTTTAACATCTAACATCTTACCATTTACACCAAAATCTGCTAAAATTTCTCTAAGTTGTTTTGCTCTATTTTGTAAATGTTCTTTGCTTATGTTATTTTTATATTTTTTTGGATCTTTTAACAAATCTAATGATGGTATCATGTAATTAGTAGATTTCTTTTGTCTTGGCGTTGATGTTTTATCAATTTTTGCAATTTTTTCTTTAGCCTTAAGATAACTAGAATCAACATTACTTACCCTTTTTTTGTGTATTCTTTTTTCAGCAAAATTATAAAACATTAAAAATAGATGTTTAATAAAATGTGGTAACTCCATAATATTTTTGCATATTAATTTAGCTAAATAAAAAATTGCTCTGTTAATATAACTAAATGAAGCTGAAACAGAAATATTGTGCGCAAAACAAAAACAAACCAAGAAAAGCAACAAACTAATAAAAATTAACAATGTTTTAGCACCAATATCAAGCAACAGATACTTTAAATAAAAGCCTAAAATACCTCCATATGATACAAACTCCCATGAATGAGAACTATTAATATTGCTTAAAAAATAACAGCTAGAAATTATTGAACAAAATAAAGCTATTAATCTTAGTGTTATAAATTCTGGAACTTTTTTCTTCATAAATAAAAAAGCCCAGCACAAGAAAAACACAGGTAAGAGATATGCAGAAACTCCAAAGAACTCAAGAAAAAAACTTGCAGTGTAAGAACCAAATAATCCAGCTTTATTATAAATTATATTATCGAATGATGTATTGAAAGAAGGGTCCAGAGGGTGGTAACTAAAAAGAGAGAAAGCTAAGAATGTAGTGGTAAGCAAAAATAACAGCCCCAATAATTCTATTGAGCGGTAATACCAAAAATTTCTAGTTGTTTTTTGCTTTTTAGGCATAGCAATTCTTTACAAATCAGTTAGAAGTAATTTATACTATAAATGCAGAAATGACAAATAAATAAAATTAGTGCCAAAACATACAAAATACAGCGAACATCATTATTTATTAAAAGAATTTAATTTGGCCTTAATTAACAATAATGCAGAACTCACCATAAATTTAGCAAATAAAATACATGCTGCTGATTTAGCTGTTGTTATTAGTGAATATAGAGCGGAAAAGAAACTAACTTTTATTAACCTTGTTGGTGAAAAATTCCCTAAAGATTTATTCCTAAAGCTACAAGATTCTGTTGTTGAAGAATTGATTAATTTAATTGGAGCAAAACAATCTGCTAAAATTATTTCTAAATTAGAAATAAATGAAATTTTAGCTATTTTAGAAGAGCTTGACCTGCAAACGAGGGAGCAGCTAATCAGTTTTTTCAGTAAAGAAATTAAACAAGATTTAGTATCAGGCTTTTCATACCCAACTGATAGTGTTGCAAGGTTTATGCACAAAAACTTCTTATCTGTGCCAGAACATTGGAGCATTGCTCAAGTTCATAAACATTGTGTAAAGCATAAAAAATTAATTTCACAAAATTTTTATGGTGTCTTTGTGGTAGACCAATTATTCAAGCCTATTGGTATAGTACAAACTAAAGAAATTGTGGTAAATTCTAATAACACCCTAATATCAGAAGTTATGGATAAAAACTTTCATAGCTTCAATTATTTAATAGATCAAAAAGAAGTGGCCCTCGACTTTAATAAATATGATTTATCTTGCGCGCCAATAGTTAATAATGACAATAGAATTATTGGCTTTATTGCCCTTAATGATGTTATTGAAATTTTAGAGGAAAGTGCTGAAGAAAATATCCTCCATTTTGGTGGTGTGGCAGAATCTGATATTTATTCAGGTTTCTTTAGAACATTTAAGCAAAGATTTCCTTGGCTTTTCCTTAATTTATTAACAGCAATCTTAGCTTCTCTTGTGATTGCATTTTTTGACAACACTATTCAAAGTTTAGTAGCCCTTGCAATATTAATGCCAGTTATTGCATCAATGGGTGGTAATGCAGGTATTCAAACTGTAACCATAGCCGTGCGAGCTCTTGCCACAAAAGAATTAAACTCGCAAAATGTGTTTAAAGTAATTGCAAAAGAATTTTTTGTAGGAATTGCTAATGGTTGTTTTTTTGCATTATTATGTTTTGCATTTATATATTTTATTTTTCAAAATTTAAAATTAGCAACTTTATTTGCAGCCGCAACAATCATTACTCTAACCATTGCAGGTTTAACTGGAGCATTAATTCCTGTAATAATAAAAAGGTTAAAAGGTGACCCAGCTATAAGTTCTGGAGTTATATTAACAACTATTACAGATATAATAGCTTTTCTTGCATTTCTTGGTTTAGCAGCTCTCTATATATAACATGCCTAACATAAAAAAAGTTAAAACATTCAATAATATAAAAAAACTAACTTTTTATGTTATTTCATTTTTGTTCTTATTATCAGAATATTTACCTATATCATCAAATATTTTTAATATAGTTAAGCCTCACTTTGCGACCGCTTTTATTTTTTTCTTTTATATCTATAAAAATCAGAACATATCTTATTTTTTTATTTTTATAATATCTTTAATTTATGATAGCTTAACAAGTTATTATGTTGGCAGCACCGCTATTTGTTTTTTTCTAGCTTTAACTATTTTTAATTATCAAAAAAAGCTTTTTCTTTTTGATGATTTTAAAGAATTATGGTTAGCATATGCATTGTTTTTTGTTGAATTTATAATAATAAAAATTATTCTAATATATTATGTAAATATGAGTATAATTAACTTTAGGGATTTGTTACTATCAACTGTTCTTTCCATATTATTTTACCCAATTTTACATAACTTACTTTTCCTTGCTTCATCTCTATTAAATAATGATAAACAACACCGAAAGAAATAAAACATTTACTAGAAGGCTGTTTATTCTTGTATGGGCAAAAATATTTTTTGTATTTATTTTATTATCAAGATTATTTTACCTGCAAATTTTTAAACATAGTAAATATGTTACATTAGCTAATAGCAATAGAATAAAAAGCTTTTTAGTACCTCCGCTTAGGGGTAAGTTTATTGATAAAAATGGTACTATACTTGCAACTAATTCAGATTATTATCGAATTTTATTAAATAGTAGTAAAAACATAAATATTGAAGCAACCTTAACTAAGTTAAGTAAAATTCTAAACATTCCTAAAAAAAACTTTATTTATTATAAAACCCTCAGAAAATCTTCTGAAGGCGCAATACTTATTTATGATGATCTTAACTATAATCAGGTTGCCATAGTAGAAGCTAACTCACCCAATCTTCCTGGCATTTATATAGAATCAGCACAAAGACGCTATTACCCATTTGGTAAAACCATATCTAATCTCTTAGGTTATGTTGCTACTGTTAGTGATTTTGAAAAAAAGAAATCAAATAATAGCTTGCTCTCTCATCCTGATTTTAAAATTGGAAAAATTGGTTTAGAACAGCTTTATGAACATAAACTACGAGGAAAAGCGGGAATATCACATATAGAAGTAGATGCACATGGCTATGTAAAAAGAACTACTTTACCTGAACTCTCACAAAAAATGATTGAGGGGGAGAATATCAATATATCTATCGACATTAAATTACAAGAATATGTGGTTAATTTAACCAAAGATTTAAGGCCTTCTGTGGTCTTAATAGAGGTCGAAACTGGTAAAGTAATAGCTATGACCTCAACTCCATCCTTTGATTCTAACAAGTTCTTATCAGGTATTGATACAAAAACATGGAATAATTTAATTCACAATCCTGCAAAACCACTAATTAACAAAGCAGTTACGGCCAAATATCCTCCTGGCTCAACATTTAAGATCGCAGTTGCTCTTGCAGCCCTTTCAAATGGTTATAATCCTAATAAGAAATTTAACTGTACCGGCAAAGTTAGATTAGGCAAAAGATGGTTTCACTGTTGGAAGAAAAAAGGGCATGGAGAAGTAGATTTAGCAGAAGCCATTGAGCAATCATGTAACTGTTATTTCTATCAAATGGGACATAAAATAGGAATTAAAAACATTAGTGAAGTTGCCTTTAATTTGGGCCTTGGTGAGAAAACTAGTAATGAATTTTACAATGAAAAAAAAGGTAATATACCTACTAAAAAATGGAAAAAACAGAATTTCAACATTCCATGGGTCATAGGAGACACTTATAACAGCTCAATTGGTCAAGGCTTTATTGAAGTTACTAATATTCAACTAGCTGTAATGATGGCAAGAATAATTACTGGTAAAAAAACCACTCCCTCAATAACTAATAATAGTAACACTGAATTCACCTCACTAGATTACAAATCTAGCGATAGAGAATATATTTTAAAAAGTTTATTTAATGCCGTAAATAATAAAAAAGGCACAGCCTATTATAGTAGAATAAGAAATAAGAACTTCCAAATGAGTGGTAAAACTGGCACAGCTCAAGTTGTTTCTATAGATCATGATAGTGAAGTAGAGATTTCTGAACTGGAAAAACAGAATCATGGATTATTCTTAGGCTTTGCACCGTTTAATAAACCTAAATATTCTATATCTATTATTGTAGAACATGGTAAGTCTGGTTCAGCTTCTGCAGCCCCTATCGCAAAGAAGATCTTTAAATATGTTGCTAAAAATTATAAAAGCTAGCTGAGTATTCTTTTAAATTATTGTTGGTTTACTTCTAAGTTAATAAAAAAAACTTTCGCAACAAATATGTATAAATATTACTAATTGCTTAAGTTTATAAACTAAATTAAGATTTTGTTTTATAATCATGTATGGGTAAAGGCTTGAATGGTGACCCCTACGGGATTTGAACCCGTGTTACAAGCGTGAAAGGCTTGTGTCCTAACCACTAGACGAAGGGGCCATACAAGATGTAGATTTTTTATTAGATTTAATCCTAATAATCAAGATTTTTCTTTATTAAAATTAAGAAAATTTATAATAATGGTGACCCCTACGGGATTCGAACCCGTGTTGCAAGACTGAGAATCTTGAGTCCTAACCACTAGACGAAGGGGCCTTTGCAAATATTATATTTATATTATTTCAATTTACCAGCCGTAATAATAGAGAGCTCTTTTGGTTTGACAAGCTTCTTAATAACTTGATTTATTTCATCTAATTCATATGAATTTATTAAATTATTTCTAGTTTTAGTAATAGATGGTGAAATAGATTTAAGCTTCATGTCTAGAAGAAAAGCTGATACTCTTGCATTGGTATTAAAATATATATCAAAACTTCCAGTTAAGTATTTTTTTGCTCTAATTAAATCTTCTTTTTTAATACCATTATTTACAACTTTTTTAAGCGTAGAGTTAAGTAACTTTATTGCTTTACTATAATTTTTTTTATTTGTGCTTAATTCAATAACCCATACTGAAAAATCATTATAATTATCAAAATATGAATATACTGAATAAGTTAAACCATTATCTTCTCTCAAACTTTGCGACAAGATAGAATTTAAACCTGAACCACCTATAATATAATTTGCTATGTAATATTTGTAAAAATTATTATGGTTTTTAGCAACAGTTGGAATATAAGCTTTTATCACTATTTGATCTTTCTCAATTTCGATATTTTCTTTATGAGTTTGATATTGATTATTAAAAGTTATATAACTTAAATTATGTTTAGTTGCGATTGATTTTTCTATTTTCTGATATATCGCAATAGCTTCCTTCTTTGAAATATTACCAGATATGACGAAATTAAAATTCTCTTCAGCAAATCTTTGCTTGGTAAAGCTTAAGATGTCCTCAACTGTAATATTTTGCATTGTCTCCTTATTTCCATATGGATTTTTTGCAAAATCAGTACCCTCAAAGAGAACTTCCTCATATTTTTGATTTACTATAAAATTTGCGTTTCCCTTATTTATTTCTAAATATTGTAATATATTTTCTTTTGCTTGATCTAAGTTTTTTTCTGAAACTATCTTAGGATTCAAGAAGGCCTCTAAAGTTTCTAAAAGCTTATCTTTATAGGCAGCAAATGACTTTAATGATATATAAAAATTTTCATGATCTGCACTAAACTCGATTTTAAAGCCATTTTCTTCAATTACATTTTGTAGATCTGTCGGATTATCAACTATGAAGCTATTTTTAAACAAATATAGCATAATAAAAGTAAGTCCTAGCTTTTTTCTATCATCAAGAGCATAACCAGCTTTCTTAAATGCCATATTAATGGAAATTAAAGATGTTGAATCATCATATGAATAAATTATAGAGTTCTTTTTATTAGTTTCTATAATTTCAAAATTTAAAGAGCTTTTAGATTCAACATTAGTTTCTTTTTGGTGATTTAACTTCATGAAAATTGTAATAGTTATGACAACTATAAATAAGGTTATAAAAAATTTCTTATACATAAAATTTTTGCAAATTCTATAGGTTACAAATAAACATATATGTTTATGTCTTTTAGTAAATAATTTTCAACTTATTATCTAATATAGTTACCTTTAAATTGCTACCTTCATTTATTTTTTCTGCTAATAGTAAGTTTGCTAATTCATTATTTAACTCTTTTTGAATAAGCCTCTTTAGAGGTCTTGCACCGAATTTTTGATCATAGCCTTTTATTGCCAGATAATCGACGGCTTCTTTAGTTAAAATAATATCTATCTTTTGCTTACTTAATTTATTCTTTAAATCATTAATTTGTATATTTATAATTTTTTCCATATGTTGATAATGCAGTTTGTGGAATAAAATTATCTCATCTAAACGGTTAATTAATTCAGGTTTAAATAATGTTTTAACTTCGTGCATAACATCATTAAAAACCTCATCTGTTTCTTTTTCTGGAGCCAAATTACTCAGTAGCATAGATCCAATATTTGAAGTTAAAATTATAATGGTATTACTAAAGTCAACCACTCTACCCTTTCCATCAGTTAAACGCCCTTCATCTAATAATTGCAGCAAAATATTAAATATGTCAGAATGAGCCTTCTCGATCTCATCAAATAAAATAATTTGGTATGGCCTCCTTCTAACTATCTCTGTTAATGACCCGCCCTGCTCATAGCCTACATAACCAGGAGGTGAGCCTATTAAACGAGAAACAGAGTGTTTTTCCATATATTCTGACATGTCAAGCCTTACTAAGGCATGATCATCATCAAACATATATTCAGCCAAGACTTTAGTAAGTTCCGTTTTTCCAACACCGGTTGGTCCTAAAAACAAAAAACTTCCCATCGGTTTATTTATATCTTTTAACCCTGCTTTTGATCTTCTTATTGCATTTGCAATAGCTTTTAATGCAGCATTTTGACCAACTATTTTTTTTGTTAGCTCACGCTCTATATTTAATAATTTTTTACGCTCTCCTAAAATCATTTTCTCTAATGGAATACCAGTTTGCCTAGCAATTATAGTAGCAATATCATGTTCATTTATTACTTCTTTAACAAAAGTCTTTGCTTTTTCTTTGTCATATTTGGCTATCTCATTTTTTAATTCAGGTATTATGCCATAAGCTAGCTCTCCTGCTCTTGACAAATCTCCTTCTCGTTGTGCTACCTCAAGATTATGTTTTTCTTTATCTAATTTTTCCTTTAGTTTTTTAGCTCTATCTAATTTTAATTTTTCAGTTTGCCATTTACTATTTAAATCTTTTAATTTTATATTATTACTTTTAATTTCCTCCTTAATAAGCTCTATTCTAGTTACAGAATCACTATCAATCTCTTTTTTAAGTGCTTCAAATTCGATTTTTAATTGAATTATTTTTCGATCTAGCTCATCAATCTCTTCTGGTTTACTATCTATTTCCATTCTAAGTTTACTGGCTGCTTCATCAATAAGATCGATAGCTTTATCTGGAAGAAACCTATCGGTGATATAGCGTACAGATAAATTTACAGCTGCTATTATCGCACTATCTAATATTTTTATCCCATGATGTAATTCATATTTTTCTTTAATACCTCGCAACATAGTCACAGAATCGTTAATAGAAGGCTCATTTACATATACCGCTTGAAACCTCCTAGCTAAAGCTTGGTCTTTCTCTATATATTTACTATATTCATCTAAAGTAGTAGCTCCTACACAATTTAAACTGCCCCTAGCTAAAGCTGGCTTTAATAAGTTAGATGCATCCATAGCTCCTTCTCCCTTTCCTGCCCCTACTAAATTATGCAATTCATCAATAAATAAAATAATCTCATTACTAGAATGCTCCACTTCATTTATTACCGCTTTTAAACGCTCCTCAAATTCTCCCCGATATTTAGCCCCAGCTAAAAGACTGCCTAAATCTAATGACATTAATCTTTGGTTTTTTAAGGTTTCAGGAACATCACCTAATGATATTCTTTGCGCTAACCCTTCAATAATTGCGGTCTTTCCAACACCAGGCTCTCCTATTAGTACGGGGTTATTTTTTATCCTTCTAGATAACACCTGAATTGTTCTTCTAATTTCTTCATCCCTACCTATAACCGGATCTATTTTACCATCATTTGCTAATCTAGTAAAATCAATAGCATATTTTTCTAATGCATTAAATGTGTCCTCCGCACTGGCAGAATTAGCATCCTTACCATTTCTTACTTTTTTGATATTTTCTGCCAAAACTTCTTTGACCATACCAGACTTTTGCAATATTTTAGATACATCAAGCTGAGTTTCCTCCAACATTGCTTGAAATAAAATTTCAATTGCAACATACTCATCTTTATTTTTACTCGTAATATTATTTACTCTTGAAAATAACATAGCAAGTTCCCTAGACATGAAAACTTGTGCTTGAGTGGAAGTTATCTCTGGCATTTTTTGAAATAGGACCTTTAACTCAGTTTTAATTATCTCTATTTCAGCGCCAGATAAGATAATTAACTTACTAACTACTGAATCATCATCATCTAACATTACCTGTAAAATATGGGCTGGCTGGAATGATTGATGACCTCTACTTAATGCAAATGTTTGGGCATTTGCGATTGTCTTTTTAGTTTTATCAGTAAACCTATCTAAATTCATAATATTCTTTTATTTAATGATTAGATAGTTTCTATCTTAAAAATTTCAAGTAGAACTATAATTTATTATAGCATAATAAATTATCTTATGAAGTTAAAATAACTTAGAAAAAATCACTAACTGTTATTTTCTTATCATTATATAATACTTCATAAATCAAATTAATGATTTCTAAATTTAAGTTATATTTTTTACCTAAATTATATGCAGCTTTACTAGTTGCAACTCCCTCTGCGACCGTATTTCTATGTTTAAGAATATCATCTAATAATTCACCTTTTCCAATCGCAAAACCTAAAGACATATTACGCGATTTTTGAGAAGAGCAAGTTAAAACCAAATCTCCTACACCACAAGGTTCTATTGCCGTTCTTTTTTTACCTCCTAATGCTTTAGACAACATGCCTATTTCGTTTAAGCCCTTAGTTAAAATAGAAGCTTTAGATGATTCACTAAAATTCATACCAACTGCAATACCCATAGCAATAGCTATAACATTTTTAATACTACCTGCAATCTCTGCACCAATTATATCTTCACAAATAAAAGGTCTAAAATTTTTGTTCTTAACTAATGTTGCCACAAATTTTGCTTGCAAAATATTCTTGGAAGCAATTGTCGTAATAGCAGGCAAACCTTGTGCGATTTCATCCGCAAAATTAGGCCCACACATAGCACAAATAGGATTACTAAAAAACTCAACCACTATATCAGAAAGTAATTTTAATTTTTCATTATCAATACCCTTAGAACATATTATAATTGGTGTATCGTTTTTGATATGTGCTAGTTTTTTTAACTGCGAAAAAACACCCGCATTATATTGCGCTGGCACTACAGAAAATATTGCTTTAACATCCCTTATGCCACTTAAATCATTAACCGCTTTTATATTCTTAGATAACTGAATATTGGCTAGGTAAGTTTTATTCTCATTAAAGTTATTAATATCATCAACTACTTGTTGCTCTAATGCCCAAATTATAACTTCATGGCCATTATTAGCGAGTAGATTTGCTATTGCCGTACCCCATGCTCCCGCGCCTAAAACCGCTAATTTACTCATAATATTACCTTAATATTTTTTTATCTCTAAGCTAACTTGCACATCATCTATTTTTACAGCATTGTCAGAAACCTTATCATCTAACAAGATAGATTCCGCAAGTGTCTGCTCTTTTATATATTCTATAAAGCTATTCAATACTTGCTCTATTTTTGCTGATGATGAAGATAAGTTTATAATAATTTTATCAGTTATATCAAAATCCAACTCTTTTCTCTGTTGTTGAATTAATCTAACTAAGTCTCTTGCTAAACCCTCTTCTATTAACTCTTGTGTTAAATTAGTTTCAATAGCAATAAGTGCATCATGTGAAGAAAGTGATTGCATATTTGAGCTTTTTGCCTTTAAAGCCAATTCATATTCATCATCAGCTAAAATAATATTATTAATCTGAATTTTACCTTCCTTAGTCTCAAGCCACTCTCCTTTTTTTGCAGCTGAAATGATCTCTTTGGTTTTAGCGCCATATC
This sequence comes from Alphaproteobacteria bacterium, assembly GCA_018667735.1. NCBI lineage: Bacteria > Pseudomonadati > Pseudomonadota > Alphaproteobacteria > Alphaproteobacteria bacterium. Next base: position 19,820 of record JABIRX010000009.1, read on the forward strand.
TGGCACCTAAAACTTTGAATTTTAGATCTAGTTTTAATTCAGCTAAGTTACCTATCTCTTTAATAAAAGATATGTTTTTAACGTTTATTTCATCACATATTAATTTAGAATATTTTTCTAATCTAAGATAAGATGCACCAATAATTTTAACCTCTAATATTGGTTGTCTTGTTCTAATATTATGCTTTGATCTTAACGAGTGAGCAGTTGTACAAATTGATCTAATTTTATCCATATCCTCCACCAACTCATGCTTATAATTTAATGAGTTAACATCTGGATAATCTTGTAAATGTACAGAGTTTAAGCTTTGTTGCTCTATACCCTGAAAAATCTCCTCTGCTAAATGAGGTATAAGAGGTGCCACTGTTCGTGTAACGATATTTAAAACCGTATAGAGTGTATTATATGCCTCTAATTTAGAATTATTTACTTCCTTTTGCCAGAACCTATCTCTATTTCTTCTGATATACCAATTATTTAATATATCAAAAAAACTATCAATAGCAGCATAGCTATTAGGCAGATCATAATTATCCATATTTAACTTAATATTTACAACCAGATCTTTGAGTTTAGATAATATATAATTATCCATCTCATTACTACTCTCTAATTTATATTCAGCATTAATATTATCCGCATTAGCGTATATACAGAAAAAATTATAACTATTCCAAATAGGCTTGATTGATAATCTTAAACTATCTCTAAATACTTCCCCTTCTTTGTCTATGTTTAGCTCATTTCCCTTCATCACTGGACTTGAGCCCATAAAAAATCTCATAGCATCTGAACCATATTTGGCAAAAATATCTAAGGGTGAAATATAGTTTTTTAACCTTTTAGATAATTTTTGTGATTTTTCATCTAAAATAACACCATGACATATACAGTTCTTGAAAGGTACACGATCAAATAAGGCTGTTGATAAAACCATTAAAGTATAAAACCAGCCCCTAGTTTGAGCGGTGTATTCTACTATAAAATCTGCTGGAAAATGCTCTTCAAACCAAGCTTTATTCTCAAATGGATAATGCGATTGAGCGTAAGGCATAGAGCCAGATTCAAACCAACAATCTAACACATCAGTTACTCTTACCATCATTGATTTACCTGTTGGGTCATCGGGGTTTACCCTGGTAAGGTCATCAATAAAAGGACGGTGTAAATTAGTTACTTTAGTACCAAAATCTTTTTCCAGCTCTGCAATAGAACCATAAACATCTAGACGAGGATATTTAGGGTCATTACTACGCCAAATAGGCACCGGGCAGCCCCAAAAACGATTTCTACTAATTGACCAATCTCTTGCACCCTCTAACCACTTACCAAAAGAGCCATCTTTAACATGTCCTGGAATCCAGTTAATTTCCTGATTTAGCTCTACCATTCTATCTTTAAAATCAGTAACTCTTACATACCATGATGGCATAGCCTTATATATTAATGGAGTATCACTTCTCCAACAATGAGGATAATTATGTATATATTGTTCAGTTTTAAGCCAACTACCCTGCTCTTTTAGTTTTTTTATAATGTCTATATTTGTATCAAATACATGACGCCCCTCAAATTCAGTTACAGGATAAACAAAACAACCAGCTTCATCTACAGGACATATTGTTGGGATATTATGCCTCTTACATAATTCTTGGTCATCTTCACCAAAGCCAGGCGCTATATGCACTATACCAGTTCCATCTTCAGTAGTTACAAACTCAGCTCCATATATTTTAAAAGCAGAATCAAGATTAAACTTCTTATTGTCTTTAACTAAGTAGTCAAATAAAGGCTTATATTTAATGCCGATTAAATCCTTCCCCTTAAATGTATCTTTAATTATTAATTGCTCTTCTGGAAGCTCTTTCTTATATTTTTTTAGTAAGGATTTTGCTATGATATAATCTTGATCCAGATAAGAAAACCTTATATAATCTATATCAGCACCAACTGCTAAAGCTAAATTTGAAGGAAGAGTCCATGGCGTAGTTGTCCAGACTAAAATTTTGGCCTTCATTTCAGGAAGCTCAAAGCCTAATGTTACTGCCTTACTTTCTTTTTCACGGTAAGAATTATCTAATCTTGTTTCAAAATTAGATAGCGGAGTCTGACATGACCAAGAATAAGGCATAACTCTAAGATCTTCATATATAAGCCCCTTATTATGTAGCTCTTTAAAAGCCCACATAACAGACTCCATATAATTTAAATCCATGGTTTTATAGCCACCTTCAAAGTCAACCCATCTGGCCTGCTTATTTACATATTCTTGCCATTGCTCTGCATATTTCATGACTGAAGTCTCACAAGCGTCATTGAACTTTGCTATACCATATTCCTCTATCGCATTTCGACCTGAAACTTTTAGCTCTTTTTCTGTTTCCATTTCAACTGGCAGACCATGCGTATCCCAACCAAATTTTCTTTCCGTTCTTTTTCCTATTTGTGTTTGATATCTGGCAAAAATATCTTTTACAAAACCTGTTAATAAATGACCATAATGCGGTAAGCCATTTGCAAATGGTGGGCCATCATAAAAAACATATTCATTATTTTTTTCTTCCTTTTTAGCAGACCTGTTTTCAACAGATTGCTTAAAGATATTATTATCATGCCAATATTTTTGTATTTTTTCTTCTAACCTAGAAAAATCTGGATTTGCATCAGTTATTGGATAGATATTATTTTTCGCCATATTTTAACCTTATTCTGCTCGCTTGATTAACAAATATCATGCTTATTGGAATGATAACAATAGATATATATGTTGCAAATACAAGCTCTATTCTGTTGGTAAATTGATCTTTAGCTGCAAAATAAGCTAGTAATATTATTAATGCTACAATAATAGCCGATAAAACTCTTTTTGTGTGCCCATTGCGGTTATAATCACCAAACATCATGATAGTTAAAACTACCACAAATATTACCATACTTAAAAATGGCCACATGATTCTATGATGTATCTCAGCTTTGTGTTTATTACTATCAGAATCAAGAGTTAACAATTCATGAAAGTATAAATTGGAGATATCATTTTTTCTCTGCAGCTTTTTATTTACATTATTTATCATATCTAAATCAGTGATATATTTGTCAAAAGTCAAGAACTTATTAGCATATTTATTTTCGCCTATCGTAATACGGTTTCCAGTCTCTAATGCTAATAAAATCTGGTTTTTATTTCTAACTATTTCACCCTTTTTTGCGGTAGTAATAATGGCACTCTTAGCTTGATCTTTTTGGTAAATAAAAATATTTTTTAATATATTCTGCTCTTTATCTTCAACATAAACAGTAATTTCTGGTGATATTTTATTAAAACTACCTGCCTCAACTGAATTAATGATTAATTCGTTAGCTAATTTTAATTTTAGCTCATCTACACCCCTCATAGATAAAGGCACAAGATAAAAGCTAAGCAAATAATTAAACAAAATTATTAATAAGACAACTTTACTATAAATTTTTAAAATTTTTAATCTACTAACACCAGCTGATTTAATAACAAATATTTCTTTGGAATTAGTTAAATTATTATAAGAAAAAATTATTGATGCAAATATTACAACGGGAATTAAAAAATCGCCCAATCTTGGAAGTAAAAGTAAGATCAAAATTAGGAAATCTAACATATGCATGTTTTTATCCGTTACAAAATCCAAATATTTTACTATTCTAGTCAACCATATAATGCCTATAAAAATAAGCATATTTAATATAAAAAACCTCAAAAAATTTCTATGTATATATTTTTCTAACATATCTCTAAATTGTCGATTAGCCTTACTTTGCCTATTATTGCTGCGACAAATATTCTGGCATCATTAACATTATTAAAACTTTCTAAATTATTATTTAAAATCTCTAAATATTCTATTTTGGTAAAACCAGCTTTAACTATATTTGATTTTGCAAGCTCAGTAAATTCACTTAGCTGATTTGGTTTATTAGAAACCTCCTGAGCCAGCTGCCTTAAATAAAAATATAATTTAGGCGCAATGTTATTTCGTTCATGTACAGTTAGCAGGCTATTACGCGAAGATAAAGCTAAACCAGTATTTTCTCTAAATGTTTCAACAGGCTTTATATTAACCCCCATATCCAAGTCTCTAACTAATTGACTCACAACTAAAAACTGCTGATAATCTTTTAAGCCTAGATATACATTATCAGGTCTAAGTTGATTAAAAAATTTAGTTAAAACTAAAGCCACACCAGAGAAATGCCCCTCTCTAGAACTACCACATAACTTGTCAGTTATGTGCTTAACATTTATCTCTGCATAAAAAGGTTCTACATAAAATAACTTACTTTCTGGTATATAAGCTATATCTACTCCTAGCTTACTTAATTTTTCTAAATCACTAGCTAAATTAATGGGATAATTTAAGAAATCTAACTTATTGTTAAATTGTTTTTCATTAACAAATATTGAAGCTATCACTATATCATTTTCTTCTTTAGCTTTTTTAATTAATGCTAAATGACCATCATGCAAAAAACCCATAGTAGGAACAAAGCCTATTTTACTAACCTTTTGTGATAAATATTTTAATTTTAATTTTAATTCAGTAGAATAATTTTTAAATATTTCCAATGTAATGAATAATAATTTAAATACAGCATATCTTAATTTAGTAAAAACTAAAGAAATTTCCTTAAACCCAAATCAGCTAGATCTGGTTAACAAACTTGACGATCTGCTAACCTCATTAAATAATAATGCTAAGAGAATCTTTAGAAAAAAACACCATAATTCTGGAATATATATATATGGTGATGTAGGTAGAGGCAAATCTTTGATAATGGATTTATTTTTCAATAAAAGCCAATGTAAGAAGAAACGTATCCACTTTCATGAAATGATGATAGATATACATCATAACTTGCACTCAATAAGAAAGCATAGAGTAAAAATAAAGAATCCCTTGCAAGAAATAGCTAAAAATTATGCTAAGCAATATCAGCTTATTTGTTTTGATGAATTTCAGGTTACAGATGTGGCTGATGCAATGATCTTGGAACAATTATTCAGATATTTTTTCAAATATAACATAATTATTGTTTCTACATCGAACAGACATCCAGATAATTTATATAAAGGTGGCTTGCAAAGAGAAAAATATTTAGAGTTTGTGGATTTTATCAAGTCAAAACTAGAAATTTATCAATTAAAAGGGAACAAGGACTTTAGAGTTGAGCAAATAGCACATTTAAGCAAAACATATTTCTACCCCAATAATAATTACAATTTAAACAAAATAAAACATATATGTGACAATCTGACTGGGCACTCAAAATTAGCTGAGCATGTTTTCAAGAATATGGGCAGAAATATTATTATTAGTGAAGCGGCATCATCAACTGCTATAATAGATTTTGATGAATTTTGCAGAAAAAATTATGCAGCCTCAGACTATAAAATAATTTGCACTAATTTTAGCACTCTATTTTTTATCAATATACCTCAGATAGATGATCGAAACGAAGCTAAAAGATTTATGAGCTTTATAGATATTATTTATGATTTAAAAATAAATGTTATCTTTTTAGCAGAAACAGAGGTAAAGCAAATATACAAAGAAAGAGATGGAAGCTTTGAATTCCAAAGATGCATTTCAAGAATTATCGAAATGCAATCTGAAAATTATATAAATAAAATTAATTAGAATCTATCTGAGCTGAGCTTTTAGCAAATTTTTCAACTAAAGCTCCAAGTTCTGTCTGACTACACAAACCAAGCAAAACAGGATCTTTTGGATTAATATGTGTCATGTTAGCATAAGATCTATCTTTAATAGATTCTATAGTTTTTTTGGTGGTTCCAATAAGCTTAACTATTTTACTATCTGGTATTTCGGGATGATTCTTCACCAACCATGCAATTGCATCTGGCTTATCCCTTCTTTTTGCTATCGGTATATATTTTACTTTCTTAATCTTTCTATTAGATTTAGGCGTAACTAATTCTATTAGATTTAGCTTAATATCTGGATTGTTTTGAGCTTCTGTTAAATTTTCACTGGTAATCTGACCTAAAATTACTGGATTCTGACCTTCTATTTGCTGTTCAGATTCATCATCAGCGATAGTTTGCACTTCCATTTCGTGCATATTACAAAATTCAGCAATTTGTGTAAATGTTAGACTAGTATTTTCTACTAACCACACCGCTGTAGCTAGGGGCATAAGTGGTTCAGCCATAATTATTAAATAAAAAATTAAAAAAATATTTATAAATGTATATGGTAAATTGTCAATTCATTGTTACAATAGTAATTTATTTGTTTGATAATGAAATTATACCTAGTCTTCATCTATATTTTTCTATTTTTTAGAGTAAGTGCTTTCGCGGAAAATGAGAGCTTAGTAGTATTAGCTCCTAAAAATATGTCCTTTGCCTTAACGGAAATCTTTAGGGAATATTCTACAAAATATAACAAGAAAGTCACCGGTTCATTTAACAATCTTAATTTACTTATAAAAGATATTTTAGATGGTAAGCAAGCAAACATAATTATTACTGACCATACAGATTGGATTACTAGCTTAAAACAAAAGGGTTTAATTAATATTTCAAGCATAACAAACTTAGTTGAAGATAAACTTACCTTGGTCGCAAACAAAGATTTTTACAACTTTAATTACACTACATTGTCCGAGCTAAATAATTATGAAGATAAAGTTGATTTTTATCAAAACTTCACTTTATTTATTCCTAACTGGACTAATGATATGGCTGGTATGTACACACATAATGCGCTTAAACATATGAAATATTTGTTCAACTCAAAAAATAAAATTATAGAAGTGGCAGACCCACTTGCCGAATTAATTAAAATAAATGATTCAATTGCTATCACTAGATATTCAAACTCATATGATAATCAAAATATAAATATTATAGAAATAATAGATTTAAAGTATCATCAAAGATTTATTTACCAAATTACAATAATAGCAGGAGAAAATATGCAAGAAGCTAGAAAATTTCTTGAGTTTATCACTAATGATGAGATTTTAAATATTTTTATAAAACATGGTTTTCAAAAAATCTGATGAATTTTATTTTGAATGAATATCCAACTTTATTAATTATTTTAACATTAGCTTTAGCTACTATTATCACCGTTAAAATAATAAGATTTACCTTTAACCTTATTAAATATCTGTATTTAACGCAAAAATATAGTGTTAAATATGACAAGGAAACAAGGAAATATTTAAAAAATCATAATAATAAACCAGAAGAAATAATTGAAAGAAACCAAGAAAAAGAAATGGAACTCATAAATGAGACCAGAAGATTAAATCAAGCAAAAGAGTTAAGTAATGTACCACAAGAAACAACAATAGTTGGTATTGCTAAACCTAAAGGAATCTGGACTAAATATGTTACTGAACAAAAAATCTCTTGGCTAAGAGCTATGGTTGGTACTAAAGCAGAAAGTGACAATTTCTGGAGAAATATGATCAATGCACAAAGTAAAAGCCAAAGCAAAGAACAGTCAAAATCAAGGTAGAATTTAAATGACAAATAAAATCAAAATATTTTTAGGTGATGATGATTTTGTTAATAGACATATTAATGAAGAACATATAAAAAAATTTGGCTTTGCAGTTACAACTTTTGACTCAGGCAAAGATTTAGTTAATGCACTGAATAATGATGTGCCTGATTTAGTGTTAATAGATTGCTATATGCCTGAAATGTCTGGTTATGAGGCCGCTGAATATATTTTAAATTTAAAAGCAGAAAATAAACTACCTCAAAACCTACCTATTATTGCAATAAGTGGAGATAACTCTAAAAGAAATTATAATAGAATTAAAACATCTGGTTTTGATGATTTAATCGAAAAGCCACTAGATGATGCTAAGTTTATTAAGCTAATCAATAAATATCTTAATATTGATTTAACTAAGAACAAACTTACAGAAGAAGAAACTATCATAAATGAAAATATTAATTCAAAGTTTTTTGCACAATTAGAGAGATATTTAGAAGAGATTCCTAAGATTTTAAAGAATAAAGATAATTTTAATCAAGCCGGGTTAACCAAGCTTTCTAATATAATTCATAATTGTATAGGAACGCCAGGAGTATTTGGTTTTCATGAAATTAGTAATCTATCTATTGTGTTAAATGAAGAGATATTTAAGGTAATAGCTAAAGAAAAAATTAGTGAAATTGAAATTAATAAAATTGATAATATAGCTACTATATTGTTAGAAGAGATAAAAGTAATTTTAAAAAACAAAGCGCAAAACAAAAAAAATATTATTTTCAAGACACAAAATAATTCATTTGCTTTAAATATTCTGCTAATAGAAGATGACTATGTATTAAATAATCTTATAACACAAAAGCTTGAACTTAATAAACATAGAGTAATAAATTTAAATTCAGGTGAGAAGCTTAATCAAGTTTTAGAAAAAGAAAACTTAGATATAATTATTATAGATTTATTATTGCCAGATTTAAATTCAGAAAATTTAATCAAGCAACTTCAGATTTCTAAAAAACATAAAAACACCCCCATTATTGTTATTACTTCCGATCAAACTAATAAAAAAATGATCGATACTATTAATTTAGGTGTATCTGATTTTATTCAAAAACCTTTTGAAATAACTGATCTATTAGCAAGAGTTGAAAGTACAGCAAAAAAAAACAAAACTAAAATTTTAGTAGTTGATGATGATGAATTAATTTTAACTTTATTAAAAGATAAGTTAGAGCAAAAAGGACATGAGGTTATAACTAACTCTGACAATAATAATACATTAAGGTTAGTACAAGATTTAAAGCCAGATATTATTATATTAGATAGAGTAATGCCTGATATAAATGGAAATAGCATGCTAAAAATTCTTAAAAACAGGTCTGATACCAAAAATATACCTATAATATTTCTTACCGCAGTTAATAATGAGAATGATATTTTAGAAGCATATAAAGAAGGTGTTTCAGCATATATAAGTAAACCATTTGAAATATCTACTCTTAACAAAACCATCTTAGATATCTTAGAGAAGTCTAATTCATAATATCTAGATATATTTTAGATACTTGACTCCATTCCTTGTTTAATGCTTCTATAAGCTCAATTACCTTCTCTATATCTGGTTTGGGATCATCATTAATACAACTTTCAATCTCCTTAAATAAGTCACCCACTCTAATAGCCCCTAATTCTTTTGATGATGAGTACATTTTATGTGTAATAAACTTAATTTTCATAAAATCTTTAGCTTCTGCATATTTGTGTAAATGCGCAGTTTGCTGAAACATTTCCTTCACATAATATTCTATTAATTCTGTAAACTTCCCTTTAAGCAGAGATTTCAAATTATATAACTTAATAATATCTATTGAGTTAACATAATTATTATTCATATATGGATTCTCAACGACATTCTCATTTAAATTATCAAATTTAAGGTCACTCCATTTCTCTAACATATAAATTAAATCAGATTTTCTAACAGGCTTTGCCATATAATCATGCATACCTAATTTCAAACATCTTTCTTTATCCTCCTTCATAGCATTAGCGGTAAATGCAATTATTTTTAGCTTTTCGTTAATTAGATTTCGTTTTTTTAAGTTCAAAACCTCATCCATAACTTCATAGCCATTCATTATAGGCATTAAGCAATCTAAGAATAATAGGTGGTATTTTTCTTGCTTTAACATGGCAAGAGCATCTTTACCATTGTCGGCATAATCTACCTTACAGCCTAAATTAGATAGCATTTCTACTATAACTTTTTGGTTAATAATATTATCCTCTACCACTAATATTTTTAATCCTTTTATATTAGCTTTAATATTTGAGTTTAAAAAGCTATCTTCACTATTGTTTGATTCAGTAGTTTTTTCTTCTAGCAAAACTTTGAATAACTCATCTTTAATAATTGGTTTTGTAATGTAATTACTAAAGCCTTCTTGATAAATTCTCTCCTCAAAATCATGATCAATATTAGC
>JABIRX010000010.1 GCA_018667735.1 Alphaproteobacteria bacterium
CGACACAATAAAATTTACATTAGGGGTTATAAGAAATTTATTGGTCTTGCTTTGTGCCATCAAGGGATATTTGGAATTTAAGATTAGTGTGACATTGCTATCAATATGAGAAGAGCTCTTATTCTGCTCATCATTGTAATAAAACCTAGCTTCTGGTTTTATGCCATAATTTAACAGCAAGCCATTTTTGGTTATGTGATCTTGTTTAAAATAAGCGGAATATTTGAAATTCTGTCTATCAACTACATTACTAGCATTATAATTATAGAAATTTAATTTATGTTCTAAATTCACCTTATTTTTTAATATATAAGATTTTATATAAGATATTTCTGGTAAATTATATTGTGAATCTGCCTTAATATTTGTCGAGTTAAATTCATTAAATTTGGTTGTACTTAAATAGAATTCTTGCTTGTCAGTTATGTTATTTAGATTGATGTTAGATTTATAAAGATTTAGATAGTTGCTTTGGTAACGCTCTAAATATGCTTTATCTGAGGTCTCAAAAATATTAGCCTCTAAATTATAATTGTTGCTAAGCCTTAAGTTATTAGTAAATTTTAGTAACCATTTATTATTATGATTATCATTAGAGCTTATAGCTCTGTCTTTTAAATAGGAAGCAAGGTCTTTATTTTCTTTTACATAATTAAACTGTAATTTGCTTTGAGAGTTTTCGGTTAAATAACGAAATTCAGCTTCATGGTGGATATTATCATGACTAGTCATAATAGTTGGTCTGTAAGTTAAATCATAATTTGGAGCTATATTGTAAAAATAAGGAATGGTAACTAAATATCCTAAATTCGAGTTTTTATTTATGGAAGGAGTTAGGAAGCCACTTTGTTTTTTAATATTTGGTGCAGGATATGAAAATAGCGGACTATAAAGGATAGGAATATTATATAATTTAAAAAAAGCATGCTTAAATTTTATGTTTGTTTCATTTTGATCATATTCTATATTTTTCGCAGAAACTTGCCAAATTGGTGTGATAAGTTTTCCATTTTTGCAAATTCTACAATTAGTGAATCTGGCATTATTTGCGTTTATTTTAGTAAAATTCTTTTTTATGTGTTTAGCTGAAATATAACTATTTTGATTGGTGATTACCACGGCATTTTTTGCTTTTAATTTGCTAAAGTCACTAAGGCTTGTAAGATCATCAGCATAAAGGCTGTAATTTAGAGTTTTGTTGTTATATATTACATTATTACTGGCAGCATAGCTATTTTTATTCTTATTATATTTAAGAATATTGGCTTTGAGATTATGTTCCAAATAATTTATTTTTATATTATCTTTAGCAATTATAGTGCCATTAGGATTTAAAGTTAGTTCATCAGCTTCAATATTCATATTTGCGGCAAATATAATGCTGGATTTTAGCAAAATAGTTAGAACAAAAATTCTTATCATGAGAATATCTTTTGGAATTCCTCTTTAAGTATAAAATCAAAATCTTGTTTAGTAATATCTTTATTTAGATTTTTTATAGAGGTTACAGAGAAGTTATCATCACTAATTCCGCAGGGGATAATGGATTTAAATTTGTTTAAATCAGGGTCGTAATTTATAGCAACGCCATGATATGTGACCCATTTTCTCACCCTCACACCTATTGCGGCAATTTTATATTGTTTGTTTTTGTTAGAGCTATCTGTTACCCAAATACCTATTTTACCTTCTATAGTATGAGCTTTTATATTTACTTGTTCTAGTGAGTTTATAACCCATTTTTCTAGATTTTTAATATATTGTCTTATATCGCATAGATTTCTGGATTTTAAATTCAGCATTGCGTAAATAATTCGCATATTCGGTCCGTGATAGGTTATTTGCCCACCGCGCCCTGTGTTGATTAAAGCTATATTTTTGTCTAGTAAATCGCTCTGCTTAGCGCTAACTCCTGCTGTGTAAATATCAGGATGCTCTAGAAACCAGATTTCTTCCTGCGTATTATTATGGTAAATATCTTGCACTTTAGCATCCATATATTCAAGGGCTTCTGCATAAGATATTAAATTGTTACTAAATTTCCATTTTATCATTAGATAGTATTTGTAACACAATTTAAAATTTTAATATCATAAATTGGATGTTCCAGAGAATTTAATGAAGGGCTAGATGAAAACATCCAACCATTAAATATGGTTTTGCTAATTTCATCATGCTCAATTATTTCTGATAATAATAAATTCTCAGGTAAATTTTGGGGAGCAGATTTTAGACATGACTTAGTGATAATTTCTATAGTCTTGAATTTTATTTTACTACCAATTTTATTTTCAAATAAATAAGTAAAGCCGTCAATCTTATTTAAAATTTGAATATATGCATAATTAGCTTCTATATGGTTTTTGTTTTTAGCAAAACTAATTTTATTATCATTATTGTCATCAATGTTGGAAGATAATTTGTAAATATATGGTTTTCCTGCTTGTTTAAAGAAATTTTCAAAATATTTATTTGCCTCTTTAGCTTTTTCTAATAGACCCAATTTTTTATATATTAATGTTAAATTATAATAACTTTCTGCTAAGGGGGCAAAATCTTGTTGCTTTTCATGCTGTAAAATAGCTAATTCAAGATATGTTTTTGCAAAAGATAAATCCGAAGAAAAATATAAATAGCTTAACTTAGTATATAATATACCCAGATATTGTTCTACATTATTGCTTAAAGAAATATTAATGGCTTCATAATAATATTTAGCAGACTCAACTTTTTGTGCTAAGTTAAATTTTATATTTCCTAATTTTAATAAAGAAAAAACATTAACATCATGAATTTGTTTTATGGTGGCATATTCTGAAATTTCTAAAAGTAAAAGCTCAGCAGCCTCTATATTATTTTCATCATATAAAATTTGACTTCTTTGGATTAAATTACTGAGGTTTGCTTCATTGATTTTAGAACTTTTTTCTAAATTTAGCTGAAGGTTTATGATATTGGTGTTATCGATTGGGCTTACTATGCTAGTTTTTGCATCAAGATTATCTTGCTTAGATTTTTCATTTTTATTGCTAAGGTCACTTTCCTTTAGCTTGTTTTCTGGTTTAGAAAGTTCTTCAGCTTTAAGATTAAAACTTATTATAAGGATAAATATGATTGTTATTAGGGTTTTATTTAGCATATGAGCTAACTTTATGGCTTCCAAGCTTGGTATTTCTCCTTAATTTTAGTTGTTTTGGCTGGGTTATTTAATTTTGAGGTTCCAGTGAAATTAGGCTGATGGTTTTTTTGCCAAGAGAAATTTTCTTTTTTATTATCTTTAGGTAAATCATTAGAAGTAAAGTGAAGCCATCTATGCCATAATGCTGGAATTTTAGTTGCTTCAACCACTCCTTTATATACAACCCACCTCTTTTCTTTTTTTCCTTTGAAGCGAGTTTGGTAATATGAGTTGCCAGATTGGTCATTACCCACAAATTTGCCAAAAAAGAAAGTGTAAATGATAGTTGCAATATGCATGATAAAATAATATAATGTTAAAGCTTTTTTAATTGATTTTCTCCGATAATGCAAGAAAAACCCTTTTCCCTCAAATCAAACTATAAACCAGCTGGAGATCAAATTAAAGCAATAGCAGATTTGGAGCAAGCATTAAAAAAAAATGAAAAAAACCAAGTGTTGTTAGGTGTTACAGGTTCAGGTAAAACCTTTACCATGGCTAATTTAATCGCCAACTCTAATAGACCTAGCTTGATTCTAGCCCATAATAAAACATTAGCAGCCCAATTATATGGGGAGATGAAAGAGTTTTTCCCTGATAATTCAGTGGAATATTTTGTTTCATATTATGATTATTATCAGCCAGAAGCTTATATTCCAAGAAGTGACACTTATATAGAAAAAGACGCTTCTATAAATGAGCAGATTGAAATGCTGAGAAATTCAGCAACTAGAGCGTTATTAGAAAGGCAAGATGTTATAGTGGTGGCATCAGTTTCATGTATTTATGGTTTAGGTTCGCCGGAACATTATGCCGCAATGACCTTCAAATTAGAAGTTGGTGTAAAAATAAAATTAAATGATTTAGCGCGAAATTTAATCAAGCTGCAATATGAAAGAAATGATTTAAATTTTATTAGAGGGAAATTTAGAATAAGAGGGGACTCTTTAGATATTTATCCTGTTCATCTAGAATCTACGGCATGGAGAATTAGTTTTTTTGGTGATGAAATAGAAGAGATCTTTGAAATAGACCCACTAACAGGTGCAAAAAAAACTAGAATCAATAATTGTGTTATTTTTGCAAGTAACCATTATGTAACTAAAGAGGATATACTCAAAAACGCTATCACAGAAATAAGAAAAGAGCTAGAATTAAGGGTGGAATATTTTAAAAACCAAGGCCAATTCTTAGAAGCAGAAAGACTAAAACAGAAAACTAACTTTGACCTGGAAATGATAGAAATCACGGGTACATGTAAAGGTATTGAGAATTATTCCCGTTATTTATCCGGGAGGAAAAATGGTGAATCTCCTCCAACCTTATTTGAATATTTGCCTAAAAATGCTTTGTTATTTGTTGATGAAAGTCATGTAACAGTGCCACAAATAGGAGCTATGTATAATGGTGATCGCTCAAGAAAATCTAATTTAGTAGGGCATGGTTTTAGATTGCCATCAGCTTTAGATAATAGGCCCCTCAAATTTGAAGAGTGGGAAAAATACCGCCCTAACACTATTTTTGTTTCTGCTACTCCTGGAAAGTTTGAAATGGAAAAAGTTCAGGAAAATTATGTAAGACAAATAATTAGACCAACAGGATTGATCGATCCTGAATGTTTTGTCAGACCGGTTGGTAACCAAGTTGACGATGTAATTGATGAGATACAAGCAACTATTAAAAAAGGTTTAAGAATTTTAGTTACCACTTTAACAAAGAAAATGTCTGAGAATTTAACTGAATATTTAAATGATATTAACATAAAAGTGGAATATTTGCATTCCGATGTTAAGACTTTAAGAAGGGTTGAGATTATTGAAGAGTTACGCTCTGGTAAAATAGATGTAATAGTTGGTGTAAATTTACTTAGAGAAGGATTAGATATACCTGAATGTGGTTTAGTAGCTATTTTAGATGCTGATAAGGAAGGATTTTTAAGATCAGAAACATCATTGATTCAAACTATAGGTAGAGCAGCAAGAAATAGTGAAGCTAAAGTTTTATTATATGCAGATAAAATGACAAAATCTTTAACCGCCGCTATAAATGAAACAAATAGAAGAAGAGAAATCCAAGTTGCTCATAACAAAAAGTATAATATTACGCCAAAAACCATAATCAAAGATATATCAGAAACCTTAAAGAATTTAGTTGGTTTTAAAATAGAAGATGAGACAGATGATATAGATAAGATTAATTCATCCTCGCCTAAGAAGATTCAACAAAAAATAGATAAGATGCGTAAAGATATGTTGAAATTAGCTAGTAATCTTGAATTTGAGCAAGCAGCCAAAATGCGTGATGAGATTGAAAAGTTGGAAAAGTTATTATTGATAAATTAGCTTTTCAGGCCATTTGTTGAAAATTTCCTGATAAATATTTAATTTAAAATCAACAATATTTTTTAGAATAAAATCGGTTTTATACCAGCCCCAATCAGAAAATTCAGCTATTTTGGTTTTAATATTAATTTCACTATCATCGCCAATAAATTCAAGTAAATACCATTGCTGTTTTTGTCCAATATATTGGCCATTCCAAAAGTTTTTTACTAAATCTTTGGGCAAATCATAATAAAGCCAATTATCAATTTTATCGATGACTTTAAAAGAAGTAATATTAGTTTCTTCATATAATTCTCGAGCCATAGCATCGTTAGCCATTTCGCCCTCATCAATTCCTCCTTGGGGTAACTGCCAGGAATTTTTAAATTGATCTAACCTTTTTCCAGCCCAAAAGCCATGATTTTTTTTATATATTAATATTCCAACACATGGTCTGTATAATTCGCTATTTATCATTTATATTTTCTCTAATCTTATTAAATGGAATGGTAACTATATGTCCTTCCTTCATAGCTTGTACTCTTCTTAACTCTTTTTTATCTATAAATTCACTACTTAAATAAGTTAGTAAAAAGATAGATAGGAGTAAAAATATAATTAGGTTAATATTAATTTTTAATTTCATAAAATCACTATATAATAGTTACAAAGTAAATTGTTAATGTAAGTGACACAAGAAAAAAAAATACTTTCTTTTGTAAGAAGAAAAGGAAAAAAGCTTAGTAAAGCAAAATTAGATTTAATTAATGATCTTTTGCCAAACATAGAAATAAAAGATTTATGTACTAGTGAAATCTTAACTAAACTAATAAAGCAGAAGGAAGCTAAGATTAATTTAGAAATAGGCTATGGTAATGGAGAACATTTAGCTATGCAAGGAAGGCTAAGGCCGGAAGAGTTATTTATAGGCTGTGAACCATATTTAAAAGGTACAGTAAATTTATTATCTCAAATAAAAACTAATAACCTAGAAAATATCTATATCTATCAAGATGATGCTATTGAATTACTTAATAAATTACCTAATAACTTTTTAAATAAAATATATATATTATTTCCTGATCCTTGGCCTAAAACTAAACATCAAAAAAGAAGAATTATTAATAATTACAATTTAAAGATTATAGGAGATAAGCTTAAGCCAAACGGTCTTTTAAGAATAGCAACCGACCATAGTGAATATGCTAGCTGGATTATAGCTAAAATGATTAATCAGCCAGTTTTTACTTGGGAAATAAAAAATATTAATGATTGGCATAAGGAGCCATGTGATTGGACTCAAACCAAATATCAAGAAAAAGCGCTAGCCGGAAAGAAATATTACTTCTTTAATTTTACTAAGCTTGGTTAGAAGTTTTAACTAAATCCTTTAAGACAAATATTTTTGTTAATAAGGCCAGAAATAAATAAATTAAACCAGAGCTAGAAATTATTATAGTTAGGTAAAATATTTTCTTGCTAAAATCGAACCGAATGAAGTCAGCTATATATTGCTTAGCAATTAAAATTAGCAAAATTAGACAAATAGAGTTTAGCAGAATTTTTAGTAAAATTGAGAAATTGAATTTTTTAAAAGAGTTATAGTCTTTTTTAATTATTAAGATTAATAAAAATAATACATTTAGCCATGAGCTAATGACAGTAGCAATAGCAATTCCTAGGAAAGAATAAAATTTTATTAAGATTAAATTTAAACTTATATTTAAGAGTAAAATGAAAAAAGATATTTTAATCGGAGTTTTCATATTTCTTCTTGCATAAAACTCCGTCATAAGAATCTTTATTAATATGAAAGCAGGTATAGCAATACTATATATTTGAATTAAATTTGCGGTTGCATATGCTGTAACTTCATTAAATTCTCCTCTGGTAAATAAAGTAAAAACTATTTCTTCACATAGTAAAAACAAACCAATCATTGCAGGAAGCGCAAAGAATAAACCTATATTAATGGCTTTATTCATAATATTTTGTGCTTCTCTAAAATTATTTTTTTTAATTTCCTGACTCATGGTTGGCAACATTGCAGTAGATAAAGCGATACCAAGCAATGATAGAGGTAGTTGAATTAAGCGATCACTATAATATAAATAAGATACTGCATTAGGGATTAAAGTAGCAATAATAGTATCTGCCATGCTATTTAACTGAATTATTGATGCTGCTAAAATGGCGGGTAGTAAAATAAATAGAAATTTCTTACTTTCTTTTTTTAGGCTTGGATCAAATTTAGGAAGTAATTTAATGTTTTTTCTTAATGCAATTAAATATATTGATATTACTTGAATTACACCAGTTAAAAGTAAGCCATATGCAATAGAGTAAGCATGGTTATAAGTTAAATCGTAAAAAATATATAAAGATATAATTAACATAAAATTATAGATAATTGGCATAATACTGCCTGGAATAAAAATTTTATAGGAGTTGAGTACTCCATTTATTAGGCTAACTATTGAAATAAAAATAATATATGGAAAGGTAACTCTACATAAATCGATGGTTTGTTGAAACTTTTCTGGTACGTCACTAAAACCAGGTGCAAATACCATTAAGATATTGGGCATAAAAACTTCAAATATTATAATTAAGCAAGTTAATATAATAATAAAAAAGAAGAATATATGGTTAGCAAATTTATTAGCTTCACTAAAATTTTGTCCTACCATAATTTTTGCGTAAGTTGGCACAAAACTTTGACTAAATGCTCCTTCTGCAAAAGTTCTTCTAAAAAAGTTAGGGATTTTTAGAGCTATAAACAAAATGTCAGATACTGGTCCTGCACCTAATTTATAAGCGATTATTATGTCACGAATAAAACCGGTTATCCTAGAAATTAGGGTAAAAAAGGAGATGTTAAATGCAGCTTTAAAAACACTCATTGCGAATCAATATTTATGTGCTAATACTAGAGACTAAATAGTAATTGTTAACTTTTAAATAAATAAAATGACAGAATTAAAAATAGGAGACAAAGTAACAAATATAGAAGTGAAAACAGATGGCGATAAGCTTTTTAAATTAGAGGCATTAAATGGCAAAAATTGCGTTATATATTTTTATCCAAAAGATGATACCCCCGGCTGTACAATAGAAGCTCAAGATTTTTCTAGCTTTTATACTGACTTTAAAGATAAAAACACCGAAATTATAGGTATTTCAAAAGATAGCATCGAAAAACATGATAAATTCAAAGCTAAATACGATCTTACTATTACACTAGGCTCAGATGAAGATCTAGAAATTTGTAAGAAGTTTGGAGTATGGGTAGAAAAATCAATGTATGGTAAGAAATATATGGGTGTAGATAGGGCAACTTTCTTGCTAGATTCACAAGGCAAAATATTAAATATCTGGCGTAAAGTTAAAGTAAAAGGACATGTACAAGAAGTTCTGGAAGCTATTTAAATATTTATAAAAGCTCCTAAATATATTTAAAACTTGGAGCATACTTTAATAATTAATCCCTGCTTACAGTCGTGAGATATAAAATTGAAGCCTAGAAATTATTTAGTAGGTATATTTTGGAATTGGGAGTGTGCTCAAAGAATAGTTATGTAACAAAAACTTGTAATTGAATATTTCTAACAACAAATCTAATAGTTTGATAGATAGTTTTAAAGTTATTTAACTATTTGCTATAATTATAGATAAAGAATTAATTTTCTTCATCTATAACAGAATCAATAAGCATCATGATTCTTTTTTTAACTTTAGGATTTTTAATTGATTTAAAAGATTTTACTAAATCTACAGACTGTTTATCATCTGTAATTTCTTCGCGCTCATTAACAATATCATTGTAACCGTCAAAGAAGAAACTTACATTAGTATCTAATATTTGAGCTATCTGATATAGCTTACTAGCACTAACTCTGTTTTCACCTTTCTCATATTTTTGAATTTGCTGAAAAGTTAAGTCAACTTTACCACCCAAGTCAGATTGAGTAAGGCCAATCATTTTTCTTTTAAATCTAATTCGTTTTCCAACGTGTAAATCTATAGGATGAAACATATTTTTATTCATTATTTTCTCTATTGTAACATAAATTATAACTTATTCAAAGCATTTTTAAACTTTAGATTGAAAAAGGCAATAACTAATTAGAGAAATTACCACTTTCTTGAAAATTTATTTCTAAGCCAGATAGCAATGGAGTTAAAAGCAACTAGGAATAGTAATAATAACAATATGGTTGCTGAGGTTTTTTCCACAAAACCTATTTCGGGATTGTTAGACCATAAATATATCTGTACCGGTAGAACTGTGGTTGGATCACTAAAACTTTCAGGTTTATCGATTATAAATGCTATCATACCAATCATAATTAATGGAGCGGTTTCACCTAATGCCCTTGACACAGCAAGTATGGTTCCAGTTAAAATTCCAGGTAAGGCTAAAGGTAAAGTGTGATGTAAAGCGACTTGCATAGGAGACGCTCCTAAGCCTAATGCTGCATGTTTTATAGTAGATGGTATAGCTTTTATGCTATTGCGAGTTGCAATTACAATAGTTGGTAAAACCATTAAGGACAGAGTTAAACCTCCAATCAAGGCTGATGATCTTGGCACATGTAATAAGTTTATAAAAACAGATAAACCAAGCAGACCAAAAATTATTGAAGGAATGGCTGCCAAATTATTAATATTAATTTCAATAAAATCAGCAAATTTATTTTTCACTGCAAATTCTTCTAAATATAAAGCAAGCAATACACCAAGTGGAAATGAGGATAATAAAAAGATAATCATCGTAAGAATACTTCCCGTCAGTGAAGTTGCGATGCCTGCAAGTTCTGCCTCTGTAGAATCTCCGTTTGTAAAAATGGAGAAACTAATAACCTTTTTTATAGCATTATTATTTAAGAAATAATTATCTAGAATCTTTTTATAAAGAGGGAGTATATTTTCTGTGTTTTTTTTATAAAATTGGTCAATTTTGGAAGATGTTTTAAGCCATATGTTGATATTTTTTCCAATTTTATCTGGATTATTTATAACATATTTTTTGAGATCATTGTATGAATCCTTAGAAAAGAAATGTAAAATTTTTAATTTTGCTCTACGCGATTCATTAGATTCGGAAAAATATAAATCAATGTTGTGAATTAATAATTGACGATACGCAAAATTTTCTAAATATGCTGGATTATCTTCCTTGATAATTTCTTTATCTAAATAAATGGGCATTTTAACATAAGTAGCTGAAAATGCTCCACTTGCTTTAAATGAGATATTTACAATAAGAGATGCTAAGAAGCAGATAGAAAGCAAAATAGCAAAAAAACCAATAAATTGAAAGACAGATTCTTTTTTATGTCTATTAGCTAATGCCTTTCTATATTTCGCAGTTTTAGCAAATTCAGCAATATTTGTGTGTTTAAATTTTGTGGTTTTACTCATATTGCTCACGATATTTCTTCACAATGATTAAAGCTATTAAGTTAAGAATTAAAGTAATAACAAATAAAGTGATGCCTAGTGCAAATGCAGCTAGAGTTTTATTACTATCAAACTCCTGATCACCAATTAATAAAGTAACAATTTGTGCTGTGGCTGTAGTAACAGAATCTAAGGGGTTGAAAGACATTTTGGCGTTTAAACCTGCTGCCATTGTTACAATCATTGTTTCCCCTATGGCTCTTGATATTGCAAGTAAAATTGCTCCAGCTATACCCGGTAAAGCTGCTGGAATAATTACTTTTTTTATCATTTCTGATTTTGTTGAGCCAAGGCCAAGAGAGGCATTTTTGAGTGATTCTGGCACAGCATTCATCACATCATCTGACAATGACAAAACAAAGGGAATAATCATAATACCCATGACAATACCAGCGGCTAGAGCACTTTCAGCTTCTATGGAAATGCCAAGTTTTGCTAGTACCAATCTCAGAAAAGGGGCTACTGTAAAAGCTGCAAAATATCCATAAACTACAGTAGGCACACCAGCTAAAATTTCCAAAATAGGTTTGGCAATAGCTCTAAACCTTGCGCTTGCATATTCGGTTAAATATATAGCTGAGTAAATACCAAATGGTACAGCAATAATAATAGCAATAGTTGTAATTAATAATGTGCCTAAAAACACAGGTATAGCACCAAAATTACCAGCGCCAGCACTTCCCTCTAAAGCAGATTGAGGGCTCCATTTGGTACCAAATAGAAAGCTTGAAAGAGGTATCTCGCTAAAAAACCTTATAGCTTCAACTAGAATTGAAATAATGATCAGAAAAGTTATGGCTATTGAAATGTAAGAGGTGACTCTTAGGATAAGTAAAAAAGATTTTTCAAAATGCTTACGCGCATTAAATTGAAATGTTATATATTTTTGCACTGAAAAATTAAGTATAACCGTGAATATCAAGGATATTAAAGTAAATAATTCAATGGATAATTTATTTTGTTTAGATAAAGCTATTATCAATAATACAGCTCCAATCATAAACCATATTACCGAGCAATAACCATAGTAATTTGGCGTAGAAGCTAAATTGTTTTGGTTGAGAATCTTTTTCTGCAAAAAACCTTTTTTGGTAAACAAAAAACTTGCTGTAGAAAATAGAATTAAAGCAAGAAAATAAATCATATCATATTAACTTAATTTAATTCTCTTTTAGTCTAACAGTTTTAAATGTCTAGCTCTTTAATTTGGCCTGGTGCTAAATTTCCTAACTTAAATTTTCCAAAGGAAATTCTAATTAATCTACTGACTGGATGGTCAAAATAAGAGAAGATATTTCTAATCTCACGATTCTTACCTTCACTTAATGAAGTTTCTAACCAGGAGTTTGTCGCAATTTGGGTGATTTTAAGCTTTTGTTTCTGATATTTAATTCCATCTATAGTAACCCCTGCTTCTATTTGCTTTTTATCACTATCTAATAATTTACCAAAAATTCTTACTTTATAAGTTCGTAAGATTTTATTTTTAGGTAATTCGTAATAACGCTTTAATTCACCGTCATTTGTCAGCAATAATAGACCTTCACTATTATAATCTAAGCGGCCAATAGGAGAGTAATTTTCCAGTTCTTTCGGTAATAAATCATAAATAATAGTCCTACCTTCTGGATCAAATTTTGTGGTTAAGCAGTTTTTTGGTTTATGGAAGGCATATAAGCTAGCTTTTTTTATAGTAAGGATTTTTTGGTTATATTCCACCTTATCAGTTTCTGACACTTGATAAGATAAGTCTGTTGAAACTTGGCCATTTATAATAATTAAGCCTTCTTTTATTAATTCATCTGCAGCTCTCCTCGAGCAAATACCGGCCCTTGCAATATATTTATTTAGTCGCATTAACAAACTCTTTAAAAATATTATGGTCAAGTTGACTAATTAGATATTCTGGGTGCCACTGAACTCCAAGCATAAAATTATAGTTGCTATGCTCAATAGCTTCAATAACAGAATCAGATGAGATACCAGATGCAATGATGTTTTTTGGTAAATTTTTAACCGCCTGGTGATGAGAGCTATTCACCCCAATAACTTTTTTATCTTCTGCTAATTTATATAGCAAACTTCCCGCTTTTATGTTAATTGTATGTGCGGGGTTGTCATATGGTTTTACTTCATGCTCTAGAGCATTTTCTATTTCATCTGGAATATGCTGTATTAAATCTCCTCCTAATATCACATTTAATAATTGCATGCCACCGCAAATACCTAGAATAGGTTTGTTTAGTGATATAGCCTCTTTAGTTAAATTCCATTCAAATGATGTTCTACTCTCTTTTAAGCTGGTTTTATTATGTATATCTCCATTACCGTATAAGGATGGCGATATATCAAAATTTCCTCCCGTAATTAAAAGACCATCTATGAGACTTAAATAATTGCTGATTTCACTATTTTCAAAAGGTAACAAAATAGGGGTTCCACCATATAGTTGCACAGCTCTGATATAGTTTTCTCTTAAGGCATAATATGGTAATGCGGAATATTTCTGGTCGTTCTCATGGTCTAGGGTAATACCAATTACTGGTTTTTTCATAATATGTCTTGTATAAATTAGTTATTTATTATTATAATATCTAATACTTAATTTCTAGTTTTAATGCATTCTAATTATAATTTACCAATAAAAATTGGCACTAGAGCAAGTGAATTAGCAATTGCTCAAGCAAATCAAGTAAAAAAATCAATATTAGAATATAATGATTTTATTTCAGAAAAAGATATTCAAATCATAAAGATTAATACATCAGGTGACAAGTTTTTAAATGCAAATTTAAGCTTAATCGGAGGTAAAGGCTTGTTTACTAAGGAGATAGACGAAATGCTAATAAAGCAAGATATTGATTTAGCAGTTCACTCTATGAAAGATTTACCTGCCAAATTGCCAGAGGAATTACAGGTTTCAGCAGTTTTGGAACGAGAGGAAGCAACTGATGCTTTTATTTCACATAAATATATGAATTTACTTCATTTACCACAAGGCTCAATTATTGGTACATCATCAATACGCAGAAAGTCAATTCTATTGAATCATCGTCCTGACCTAAAAATAGTAAGTTTTAGGGGTAACATAAATACCAGATTAAGAAAGTTAAAGGAACAAAATATAGACGGTATAATATTAGCAACAGCAGGGCTTAAAAGAGTAGGTATACCGTCAGTTATTACTAAAAAAATATCTAGTGACATAATGACACCCGCAATAGGTCAGGGAGCAATAGGAGTGGTAACCACTAGAGAAAATAAAGCCATTAAAAATGTATTAACAAAATTGAATCATCAAGAAACAGAGTTTTGTGTTAATTTAGAGCGTAAATTTATGGCTGAATTAGATGGTAGCTGTAGAACTCCAATTGCATGTTTCGCAAAATTTTTTGGTCATGAAATACAAATAAAGTCATGTATTATACATCCTGACGGTAGTAAAAAAATAGATGATAATATTATGGTTGAGACTAGCGACGCTGAATCAGAAATAGATAGAATTGTAGAGAGATTTAAAATAGAAGGAGCCGATATAATTAAATTTATACAAAATGGCTAGAGTTGTTTTAATTACCAGAAACGAAAAATTTGCAGTCAGAACAAAGCAAGATTTATTGAAAAGTAATATCAAATCAGCATTATTGCCCATATTTCAAGTCGAAAATTTCCAGCTGAATGTGGAAGAATTTAAAAATAGAACTTTGCTAATTACCAGCAGAAATGCTCTAAATTCGCTCACTATAAAAAAATTAAAAGAAATTAATAAAAAAAACAGATTTTTGTTGGTAGGGGAGTCTTTTTATTTTTACCTTAAAGAGCAGGGAGTTTTAAATGTTGAATATTTTACCAATAGCAAGGAGTTATTAACACACATAACCAAAGAAGAATCTACATATCATTATTTGCGAGGCGAATTGGTAAATTTAGATTTTAAACAATATGTAGAAAATATTACAGAACAAATTTCATATAATATTAATTATTTTCCAATAGGTAAGAATCAGTTAGAAGATTTTATAGTTAAATATAAAATTACCGATTTAATATTTTTTTCACAGGAAAATGCTAAATATTTTATCGCAAACATAGAGAAAAAAATATTAAAAGAGTTAAATATATTTTGTTTAAGTGCTAGAATAGCTGAAGTTTTTACTGCTTTTAGTAAAAATGTTATATATCCTGAAACTCCAACCTATAATAACTTACTTAAATGTTTGGTATCTCATTAATTGAACTTTTTATAATTGTAATTTTAGCAATAATAATAATAAAACCAAAAGAATATCCTTATGTTATTTCTAAAATTAGAAATCTATATCAGCAGTTAAGGAAGTCATATTCATTGGCTATAAAAGAAATAAATCAAATGAAAAATCAAATTGTCACTTTAGATGAAACCAATAAGCTAAAATCTGATATTGAAAATTTAGATCATGATATCAAAAAAGTAATAGGTGATGATGGCAAATTATATGATGCCTATGATATTAATGATTTGTTAGATAAAAATGAAAAAAACTAACTTCCTAGCACATCTCATAGAGCTTAGATCTAGATTAATATATCTTGCTGTATTTTTTTTAATTAATTTTGTTTTTTGTTATGTTTTTGCCGAATATTTATATAGCTTTTTGTTAAAGCCATTAGAATCAATATTAACTTTTGATGGACAACAAAGAAGAATCATTTACACGGGTCTGGCTGAAGCTTTTACAACTTATGTTAAAATGTCTTTTTTTGTTAGCTTCTTAATTTTATTTCCTTATTTAAATTGGCATATACATCGCTTTATTGCTCCGGCCTTATATAAAAAAGAAAAAAAGATTTTTACCTTAATTTTAATATTAGCGCCTTTATTATTTTACTTAGGTTGCTTTTTTGCATATCATATTATATTTCCATTAGCATGGAAATTTTTTATAGGTTTTGAGAACTTAAATACTATAGTTCCCATAGTTATGGAGGCAAAAATAAATGAATATTTGGCTTTAAGTCAAAGAATTATAATTGCCTTTGGTATAGTGTTTCAACTACCAGTTATTTTAATTTTTTTACTAAAAGCTAAAATTGTAACGGCTAAAACTCTTGCAAAAAAAAGAAAATACATAATAGTAATATTTTTTACTATTGCGGCAATGATAACCCCACCTGATGTTATTTCTCAGCTTGGCGTTGCATTACCAATGATTTTATTATTTGAATTAACCCTTTTATTTAGCAGAAAAATTTAATCATGCATGACCTTAATTTTATCAGAGAGAACCCACAGGAATTTGATCTAGCATTAGAACGCAGAAATCTTAAACCTAAAGCCAATGAAATTTTAGCTTTAGATCACAAAATTAGAAGTTTTAAAGGCGAATTACAAGAGCTGCAGCAGCAGAAAAATAAAATAGCTAAAGAAATAGGTGTGCTAAAAAGTAAAGGTGAGGAGGCGCAACATTTATTTAAAGAGGCTGATAAAGTAAAAAAAAGAATTTTTGAATTAGAAAATAATAGTGAAATAGAGTATAAGTTAAATGATATTTTACTTTCACTTCCCAATATTTTAGCAAATGATGTAGAAGAGGGCGAAAGTGAAGATGATAATATAGAATTGAAGAAATTTGGTAAAATAAAACAATTTCATTTCACCCCAAAACAACATTTTGAGTTGGGTGAAAATTTAGGTATGATGGATTTTGAGCAAGCTGCAATTATTAGTGGCTCAAGATTTGTCATTTTAAAAAATGATTTAGCTAAATTAGAAAGAATATTAGCTACTTTTATGTTAGATTTATTAACTGAAGAATATAATTTACAAGAAATTATGCCACCTTTGTTAGTGAATGAAAAAGCTATGATAGGTACTGGTCAACTACCTAAATTTGCAGAAGATGCATTTGTGACAACAGATGGAAAATGGCTTATTTCAACTGCTGAAATCGCACTTGCTAATTTAGTGCAAAATAAAATTCTTAATGAAAAAGATTTGCCCCTTAGATTTTGTGCATATACACCATGTTTTAGAAGTGAAGCAGGTTCGGCAGGAAAGGATAGCAGGGGTATGATAAGGTTGCATCAGTTTAACAAAGTGGAAATGGTTTCTATTACTAACCAACAAAGCTCAAATAATGAACATGAGCATATGTTGATGATAGCAGAAGAAATATTAAAGCGCTTAAAGCTACCATATAGAGTTGTTAAATTATGTAGTAAGGACACAGGTTTTGGTGCAAAGAAAACTTACGATATTGAAGTTTGGTTGCCAGGGCAAAATTGTTATAGAGAAATCTCAAGTGCTTCAAATTGTGGAGATTTTCAAGCAAGAAGAATGAAAGCAAGATATAAGGATGAAGATAAAAATATTAAGTTTGTACATAGTTTGAATGCTTCAGCGTTAGCAGTTGGTAGAACCTTAGTTGCTTTAATTGAAAATTATCAAAATGAAGATGGTTCAATTAATATTCCAGAAATTTTACAACCTTATTTTAAAGGTCAAACCATTATAAAGTAAATTTAATATTATTTTTTTCTAAATGAATTTTGATATGTCCTAATTTATTTAAATCATATTTATTAAAAGTTAATTTATTAGGACATATTTTACCTGAAGTATAATTAATAACTAAATCTGATTTTTCGCATAATTGTAAAAATTTATCATTAGCTAGAGCATAATTTACAATAGTAACTAATTTGTTATTTTTCGAAATAACACAATATTGTTTATTACAGTTAAGTTCACTATTATTATAATCTTTTAAGTTAAATTTTTGCAATTTATTAAATTTTTTATCTAAATATTTTTGTTGATAAATATTTAAGTTGCGCTCACTAATTAAATGACTGTTTTTATATTTTAATATAAAAATTTTATTAATAGATGTAACAATTAGATCTGCCTTATAATAGTTAAAATAAGGAATTATATAAGCGGTGAGATAAAAGATAAGAGCAACGCAATATGCTCTTTTATTTCCAGATAGCAAAATAATTAATAATGCAATTAGAAGCAATAATAATGAATATTCATTAATTTTAATATTGGCTGGCGTCAATATAGCAAATTCACTGAAATATTTAATTAAATCAGCGAATAACTGTAAAATATAATCTAATAATTTGAAGCTAAGATTAGCTAGGCCAAAAAAACTTAATAACAAACAAATAAAAGCAGCTGGCATTATAATTATAGAAGTTATGGGCATTACCATAATATTTACTAGAGGTGCAATAATACTTGCTATGCCAAAATGAAAAATTACTAATGGAGTGGTGATTATAGTTGCTATAAAAGAAGAGTAGCATAGCTTTTTAAAATATGAATGTGCTGAAAAACTATTAAAATATATAGATAAGCATAATGCGGCAGCAAAGGACATTTGAAAACCAGCTTTAAATAAATTGTTAGGCTCAATTAACAGCAGAAATAAGGCAGAAGTTAAGATAATATTAGTTATAGCTGGTTTAAAATCATGTAATGTGCCAATAACATAAATCATAACAAATAAAAATGCTCTTTGCGCTGAAATTGGAAAGCCAGAAATAATTAGAAATAATAAAGCACATAATAAGCTGAAAAAAGCTGATATTTTTCTTATATCATATTTTAGCATTAAAAATATTGACAAGCTGAGAATTTTTTTGCTTAGAAAATAACTAAACATAGCAATACCACCAATATGCAGACCAGAGATAGCGAGTAAATGAGAAGTACCAGTTTTAAAGAAGCTAGACTTAATGTCTTTGGTTAGATCATTCTTATAGCCCGCAAGTAATGCTGGTGCTAAAGGATTATTAGAATGTTTTTTTATATGTGTTATGATAAATTCTCTTAAAATGTTACCATGCTTTTTACTCTCAATATATTCATAATTTATCACCTTACCCATTGCTAAGCAATTATCTAGCTTTGATAAGCAAAGTTTTGGTTTTAAATAATATGTAGCATTTATTCTATCCCCTCTCGCAAAAGAGCTCGTTACATTTGTAAGTAGTATTTTATTATCTTCAGTATCTCTAGCTAAATACGCTTTACTATATTTATGCAAAATAATGAAGTTGGAGTTAGTTTTCTGATAGCTATGTTGTGCTTTGTTTTGCTTATTTAACTGAGTAATAATAAAGATAGATAAACAAAATATGGAAAATAACTTCATAAACTACTAATAAAGTAATCATTTATTACACCAAGTGGTAAAATATGCTATAAAAATTTAAAATAATAAGATATATTTTGCTTTATTTAGAAGTTATTAACTGCAAAATATACTAATGTTATTAATTACAACTCCCTGAATGTTTAACAATATCTCTCCATGTTCCATTGTCACCATTACAGTAACCTCTACACCATCTTTTTCTTTTTTTATCATTACCGCAATTACTTCTATCATATTTTAAATTACTAGAGTATGCACCATTGGAGTAATAAGAGTCTTCCTGTAATGAGTAGCATTTTCCTTTGCAATTATTAGTATATGACCATTTCCCTGCATCACTGCAGCTAGCTGTTATATTTCCTGTTAGAAGGCTATTAACACTACTGCATTGCACCGTGATACTAGATCCTGGTGAAGTAAGAGATAAGTGTTTCGATAATGTTATGACGTGACTATCATATTGTGCAGTATTAGCACAATTCTTGCTAGGTCCAGCATCCATAGAGGTTAATTTATATATGCGATATGTACCCATGTTTTTAGATCCAGCTGCACATGTATTTAAGGTGCATGAACCTTCAATCTGCCAGTTACCTCCTATCTGACATTTAGCTCTTATTGAACCAGAATATCTAGTATCACATTCTGCTTCAATGTAGTTGTTTTCACCTAAATATTGTGATTGTGCTAATGAATATCCTGTACCACTAAATGCAGGACATAATGAAGTTACAATACAATCACCAATGTTAGTTTCTAAGCCCCAATTATTAATACTATAGTCAAATTGGCTATATTTTAGACAATATGTTGTGCCATTATTCTCACCAATAATTTTGATTTTATTATGATAGCCTATTTCCGAAATATTTTCAGTATTTCCAGAGCCAGGACTTGGCGCAGCTAAACCCTCTATGAGTAAAATATCATGCAAAGTTCCATCAGCTATATAGTTATCATCCGGATCGTTAAATGGCTTAGGGTCATTATAATTTATAAATATATTAGTGACAATATTCTCTGGATCACTATTAGTTACTTCATAACGAAAACTATTAATTCTTTTAGGCGTGGGTACACATAAATTACTAGAAAATGCCAGATCATATTCAGAGCTATAATAATTATTAACTATAGTAGAATTAACATTAAATGGGATGGTCCTAGATAGAATGCCACTTTCATTTTCGCTTGGTTTGGGAAATAAATTATGTATACAAATAAAAGAATCGTAATTATCACTAATTAGATAATGATTACTACAACTATTATTATAAGTAATGCCCGCTATACTATATTCTGGGTAGTAATATTGACAGTAATTTACATTACTTGCAGTAATAGGCAGATATTTCTCTTGAAAAATAGTTAAGGCTAAAGGATAAAAGATAGGTGTGTCGGAGATGTCTTTAAGAACTGGAGCTTCATCATCTGGAGTTGCCAAAAGATTATTTTCTATTTCTTCCTTATCAGCAATATTTAATATAGCACTTGATGAATTTGAGCCATCTGAAATAATAACGGCAATTTTAGGCTCCGCATATGTAGAACCTATACCCCGCCCAGTTATGGTTATAGCATTTTCTTGATTAAATTCTGGCAACGCAACACAGTCTTGATGATTGGAATATGGTAATAATAAATATGCTTTAGCAGCGTCTATATCACCTTCTTCTCCTGTGGTAAGATAAGATTCTATATTTTTACTTGCTGTTCGTTGATTTAAATCAGATACATAACAAGATGAATTAGTACTATCATATAAACAAGAATATAAGCAAATCTGTGGTTCATTAAACTCATGCTCAATATTCATGAAAAATTGATAATTATAAACTGTATGAGACTTGCTATATATTTTTTTACTCTCATTAATTTGTAGATTGGAGATAATATCTTGACCTGATATTGTGATATTTATAATAGGCGTTAAAAAATTAGATGTAGGATCTAAAGACCAAGAAAATTGAGGTGGTGTAGGGTAAGATGGATAAGTGGTGCCAGAAACTGTAACTGACTCATTAGAGTAAATTCTTTTGGGACCTCTTGGTGGAAGATATATGCCCTTACTAGGGTCTTTAACATCTACTAATAACCCTTTGAAATATTTATTGTTATAACAATCAACTCCTTTGTCAGAACCATCAGTTAACTCGTATGTTAATTCATCACAATTATTTATGCAGCCACAAAAATCCATAGGGCGCCAGCGATAACCATCTATAATAGTATTTGTATCAATATTACTGAAATTATCATCTCCAAAAATGAAATAATTTTCGTCACTATTACTAGAACTTACATTATACATAATTTGCGCGTTATCATGCTTATCTCCTTGCGTGAAATAAACTCTAATTATGTCTCTGCTTGAACCGCCTTGCTGGATCGTTTCAATCCTGGGTTGAATTCCATAGTAATTATTTGGCTTTAATGCTTTAGGGGTGCCATTACTATAATTAGTAATGAAAAATTCACCTGTAGCATCAGGTAAGGAATTACTTTTTATTTCAGAAAAAGAAATGTTTCGATGAGTTTGACTAAGATTAAAGCCATCATCTTTATCATCCATGATTAGACATCCGGGAGCACCATACAAGTATGTGCCAAGTGAAAAATCCCAGCAACTAAAATCTGCCTTTTTATTTTTTCCACAAGAATCTGGATAACCAAATTCTTCATATGATAATTTAGTAGTTATGTCGCTACTTATCACAGTTCCATTATCTACAGGCTTTAACAAATTCATGATATTTTTTGGATATGTGCAATATTCAGACGAGGGGTCTATCAAACCCACACTACAAGAAAAACATCCACCATCAGGGCAGTAACATGAACCCTCATCATTCATTATTGCATCAAAAGGATAGCAACTAGACTTAATAAAATAAGTTTCGTCACAACGGTATGCAACATCACAATCCCCTACATTTAAGCCATCACAAAGATTTGCCATAGTTAAGTGAATATTCGTAAAAATACAAAATAATAAAACAAAGACTTTAGAGATTATGTTACTCTGCGTCATTTTCATGCATGAGCTTTTCTTTTCTTTCTCTTGCTTCTTGCGCTATAACAGTAAGGTTTGCTACCGGTCTTGCCTCTAATCTTTTTAGACCTATTTCTTCACCAGTTTCTTCACAATAGCCAAAAGTTTTATTTTCAATTTTATATAAAGCTCCATCTATTTTAGAAATTAACTTTAAATATCGCTCTCTAGTTCTTAGCTCTATGTTGGTATCACTTTCAGCAGTAGCTCTATCTGCGTCATCCGGTTCACGCATATGCTTGCTTTTTAGTGATTCTAAAGTTTGGTTAGATTCATTAATAAGGTGATTCCGCCAATTATTTAATTTTACACTAAAATATTTAAGCTGTTCATCACACATATATTCTTCATCTTCAGAAGGTAAATAATTACTATCTATATGGGTTCTATCCAGAAAAGACTTGTTTTCTTCATTTGCTGGTAATTTGTTTTTAATTAATTCGTTATTTGCTTTTGACATATTAATGGATAATAGGTTTATAATTTTATTTTAATCTAAATTTAACTTTTGCTCAAGAGTTTAATTATTTTTTTAAGTTTATATATTTGGATTCTATAGTTTCTTCTAATTCTTGCATATAAATATTTTTATTTAGCGTGTGGTCCACAGCTTTAGCTATTTTTACCGTAATTTCTCCAGGATATTTGAAAAAACTACCCTTGCTCCAAAATTGTCCCGAATTTAATATTACAGGATAAGAGTTAACCTTGCTATTCCTTGCAATAGCATATATTCCACTTTTATAAGGCTTTTGTTCAAAAGGCTTAGTTCTAGTACCTTGGGGGAATATGATAATAGGCCTTGCTAAATTGTTAATAACATTATCTGATTTTTGGGTTATTTCTTTTACAGATTTTTTACCTTTACTTCTATTAATGTGAATCATACCCATAAAAAGAAGATGTAGTCCAAATAATGGAATAAATAATAATTCTCGTTTCAGAATATAAACAGGGTTATTTAATATTGCGAGAAAAAAGGCAGTATCCCAGGTTGATTCATGTTTAGATGCTATAATAAATTTATTATGTTTTGGTAACTTACTAATTCCTTGAATATTATATGTTATATTGCAGATATAATTTGCTAAAAACAAAGTTGACTTTCCCCATAATAATCCAACTATTCTAGCTAAATTCTTTGACCATACTGCGAAAAACAAACCTAAAAAAGCAATAAATAAAGTAGTAATAAAGAAGCAAAGATTAAATATTATTGATCTAATAAAAATTTCTATGGTGATGTTATTTTTTCTCATTTTTTCTCATTTTTTCTATTTTTCTTAATTTTCGTACATTTTTATTATGCTCTACTAATGTTTGGGAAAATTGATGTCTACCAAAACCATCTGAAACGAAATATAGATCTAAAGTATCTTTAGGTCTAGATGTTGCAATTATCGCCTCTAAACCAGGATTTGCAATAGGTGAGGGGGGTAAACCAAAAATATGATAGGTGTTATAATTTGATGTTTTTCTTAAATCTTTTTTATATATCGGTCTATCTAATTTATATTTACCCAAAGTTACAGCGTATAAGACGGTTGGATCAGATTGTAATTTCATTTTCTGTTTTAGCCTATTTATAAAGACCCCAGCAACATGATCTCTCTCTGTCCTAAGAGCAGTTTCTTTTTCAACTATTGAGGCTAAGATTAGCAATTCTTTTTTATTTTTTAGTGGAGTTGAAGGCTCTCTATTTAACCAGATCTTTTCTAGCTCAGTTGCCATCCTATTTTGCATTAAAGTTATTTGGTCCTGCCTAGAATCTCCTTTTTTATAAAAATATGTGTCCGGTAGTAAAGACCCTTCAGCTGGAATATTTTCTATATCACCATTTAAATATTCTATTTGTTGCAATAAATCTACTATTTGATAAGAGGTAAAACCTTCAATTATAGTATATTTTCTTAAATATGTTTCGCCTTTTATGAATTTTTCAATGAGTTCTATATATTTAGTATTTTGTTTTACTTCATATTCACCAGCCTTAAAATAAAAGTTGGGCTTTAATTTGTTAATTATCTTAAAAATAAAAAAGTGAATTTGATGTTGCTTTATTATTTTGTTTTTTTCTAAATTAGAAAATATTTGATTGTAATTTGCCCCTTTTTTAATCTCAAATACTACATTTTTATCTAACTGAATGTTTTTATGTAAAGTATGGTGTATGTTTAGATAACAAAATACCGTTATTACAAGAAAAACAGCTAAAATTATCTTGTTATTAAAGCTTCTTGAAAATAATGGAAGCATTAGTACCACCAAAACCAAATGAGTTTGATAAAGTAATATTAGTTTCTTTTTCTTCTGGTAATTTCGCAGTTAAATTAATACCCAAATTATCTATAGAGTTGTTTAGGTTTAAGGTTGCTGGTCTTAGATTATGTTTCATAGCATATAATGAATATATAGCTTCAACACTTCCAGCTGCACCAAGTAAATGACCAATAGAAGATTTAGTCGATGACATGGATAAGTTCTTTGATCGATCTTGGAATAATCTTGCAACCACAGATAATTCAGCTTTGTCCCCAACTGGAGTTGAAGTACCATGCGCATTGATGTAATCAATTTGATCTGTATTTAGTTTAGCATCATTCAATGCTTTTGACATTGCTTTAAATGCCCCTATACCTTCGCTGTGTGGAGCGGTTATATGATATGCATCTCCCGATAAACCATAACCAACAACTTCTGCATATATATTTGCACCTCTTTTTTTTGCTCTTTCATATTCTTCTAGGACCAAAATACCAGCTCCTTCACCCATAACAAAACCATCTCTACCCTCATCCCAAGGTCTTGATGCAGTTTCGGGTGTATCATTGTAACTAGTAGATAATGCTCTAGCAGCGGAAAAGCCAGCAAAACCAATTCTGCATATTGCAGCTTCAGTTCCGCCTGAGACCATAATATCGGCATCTCCATATTTTATCATTCTAAAAGCATCTCCAATAGCATGAGTGCCTGTAGCACATGCAGTTACAACAGAGTGATTTGGCCCAGTAAAGCCATGCTTTATAGATATGTGACCAGAAGCTAAATTGATTAAGCTACTTGGTATGAAAAAAGGACTAATTCTCCTAGCTCCTCTTTCACTTAACTTTATAGAACTATCTTGTATAGCTCCTAAGCCGCCGATACCAGCTCCTACAATAACACCTGTATTTTCTTTAACGTCATCCGAATCGCCAAGATTGGCATCTTTAATTGCTTCTTCGGCTGCGGCTATGGCGTAAATTATAAAGTCTGATACTTTTCTTTGCTCTTTTTTGTCAAGAAAATTATCTGGATTAAACTCGTGCGATGCGTCGCCGCGCGGAACGAAGCCGGCAATTTTAGAAGGTAGATCGCTAGTATCAAATTGGGTGATTTTACTTATTCCAGATTTACCTGATATTAGTTGTTTCCAATTATAATCGGTACCAACCCCTAGAGGCGATACCAAACCTGTACCAGTGACTACTACTCTTCTCATTTTATTAATTAAGCTTGTGCTTCAATATGCTCAACAGCGTCTTTTACTGTGATAATTTTTTCTGCAATTTCGTCAGGAATTTCACAATTGAATTCTTCTTCGAAAGCCATTACTAACTCAACTTGATCTAAGCTATCAGCTCCCAAATCATCTACTATGCTTGAAGTTTCTGTTATCTTTCCTTCTTCAACACTTAGTTTTTCTGCAACTACTTTTTTTACTCTAGCTAATGTATCGCTCATATTATAATACCTTATAAATTATTTATTCTGCATATTAATTAAACTATTTAATTTTAAATTTAAAGAAAAAATTTAATTAGCTAAATATAATCCGCCATTTATGTGAATATTTTGTCCCGTAATATAACCAGCTTCATCACTTGCTAAAAATAAAGCCGCTGATGCAATATCATTAGGGTTACCCATTTTACCAGATGGTATGTTCTTAGTGATTTGGTCGATTTGTGCTTCAGTTAGTTTATCAGTCATATCAGTTTGAATAAAACCTGGTGAAATACAATTAACAGTTACCCCCCTTGCTGCAATCTCTAGAGCAATTGATTTTGTTAAGCCTACCAAGCCTGCTTTTGAAGCACAGTAATTTGCTTGGCCAGGATTTCCAGAAGAGCCTACCACGGATGATAGGTTTATTATCCTTCCTGAGCGTTTTTTTATCATGCCCCTAATAGTGCCTTTGATTAACTTAAATGAAGCAGTTAAATTAACATCTATAACTTGCTGCCAATCTTCACTTTTCATTCTAAGTAGTAAATTATCTTTAGTTACACCTGCATTGTTAACTAAAATATCTAGGTCAGTGCAGTAATTAGAGATTAAATGCTCTATTTCAGCCTCATTACTCAAATTTGCTACTACATAAGAGCAATTAGAGCCTATTGAGGTACTAACTTCTTTTAGTTTCTCTTCATTAGTCCCAGTGATTATAACTTCTGCCCCAGAATCTGCAAAAAATTTTGCTATATTAGCACCTATGCCTCTAGAGCCACCAGTGATGAGTGCTTTTTTATTTGTAAGTTTAAACATGATTATTACCTATTTTACCTGTTTTTTAAATTAATAAGATTAATATGCAAAAAATCAAGCTGCTTTTAAGTTTACATTAATATATTTTTAGATTAATTAGTTATTTATTTACATATGCTTAAATATATTATTTTTACATTTTTATTTTTATCAAACGTCTGTTTAGCAGAAACTCTAAGTAATAACGAGCTTAGTAAAATTGAGAAATATTTAAATAATATCCACACAGCAGAAGCAGAGTTTATTCAGTTGAATCATGATGGTACTTTGAGCGAAGGTATCTTTTATCTTAAGAAGCCAGGTAAATTCCGCTGGCAATATAATGATCAGCCAATAATAGTTATCGCTAATGGTAAGTCATTAATTTACTATGATACAGAGCTAGAGCAATCAAATTACATACCTATAGAAAACTCTATAGCAGCATTAATAACTAGAAAAAAAATTAAATTTAACAGTGATTTAGAAGTGATTAAATCTATGAAAACTGAAGGCGCTATGTTAATTACAGCAAAAAAATCTAAGCAAAAAGATATAGGAGAATTTACCTTTGTTTTCAGTATTGAACCATTTGAGCTGAAAAAGATTGAGTTAACAGATGCTAATAAACAAAAAGTTTCGGTAAATTTTATTAACTTCCTAGTTAATCCTAGCAAAAAAATATCTGATGATCTTTTTGCGGTTAAAGATTCAAGGTTTAAATAATTTTTTGATTTTAGAGCGTAAGAATATTTTATCTCATTGTTATTGCGAAATATTTTAACCAAGAAAGCTTGAGCTAAAAGATGCTCATAAACAAAAAGCTTAATAAAGCAGTTTACCTACAAAGTTTATTTCAAGTAAAAATATAGCCAATGATGTTGGGTTTTATGATAAAGCTATCGGCTGTTTAGTTGCAATAACATAAAGAAATTTTATTTTTTTCTATTGGTTGAAGTGAGTTATGTAAAGTTTAATCAGCACATAGCAATAAATAAAAAACTATGTAAAAACTAATGATTTACTAGATATAAACATGAAAAGTAAGTTTTGCGAGTGTGTTTCTACCATTACCCATGTTTTTGAAAGATTTTAACCTTTATTGCTAATTTAATTCTTATTTGCATACTTCAATCTCTTAAAATGCTAGAAAGCTAGAGCTGAGCTTTATTTCAGAATTGCAAGAAAAAAATTTTAAAAAAAA
>JABIRX010000011.1 GCA_018667735.1 Alphaproteobacteria bacterium
GAGAAATGAACCCAGATCAATTATGGGAGACCACATTAGACCCAGATGCGAGAACATTATTGCAAGTTAAAATATCGGCAAAAGATAATGCAGAAGAAGTTTTTTCTACTTTAATGGGAGATGTAGTGGAGCCAAGAAGAGAGTTTATTCAAGCTAATGCCTTAAATGCAAATTTAGACGCTTAATATATCTTCGTAGTCTCTATGAAATTTTACAAAATGAATGGACTTGCCAATAACTTTTATGTTTTTGATTTGCGTGAGTCACATAATAACTATAATATTAAAGAGTTGTTTGATCTAACAAAGCTTGATTTTGATCAATTAATTAATATAAAAACTTCAGTTAAAGCTGATTGCTTTATGGAGATTTACAATATTGATGGTAATAAAGTAGAAGCATGTGGCAATGCTACTAGATGTGTAGCTAAAATTTTATGTGCTGAGAAAAAAGCAAATTCAGTGACAATAGAAACAACAAATAGGATTCTTAAAGCAATAAAAATAGATGATGATTATCAAGTTAATATGGGTAAAGCAAATTTAGATTGGCATAAAATACCTTTATTAAAAAAATTAACAAAAGAGGAGCTTAGCTTGTTAGAAAAGCCAAAATTTTCTTTTGTAAATTGTGTGAATATTGGTAACCCACATATTATATTTTTGACTAATAATCTTGATGAAGTGCAGCTAGATAAGGAGGTTTCTTATATAGAAAAACATAAATATTTCCCTGAAGGTATCAATATAAATATTGCGGAGATTATAGATAAAGAAAATATTAGACTTAAAACTTGGGAACGAGGAGCTGGTGCTACTAAAGCTTGTGGTACAGGTGCTTGCGCTACATTTTACGCTATATATAAAGAGGGTTTAATAGCAAGTAATGCTAATCTTATTATGCCTGGTGGCGAATTAAAAATATCATTAAATAAAGCTGAAGATATTTTTATGCAGGGTGATGCTAATTTAGAAAAAGCTTTTAAATAATAAGCTTATTAATAGATCTTAGCAATATGGGGGACATCATCTAGATAATTTCTGGCCCAAATATTTCTGTAAGTCTCTGCTGCAATATTTCCGCCAGAGATAATTATTAGGATGTTTTGTTTGTTTTCTTGTGTTTTTAACCATTTATAACAAGCAGCCATAGCAACGGCACTGGATGGCTCGCAGGTGATTTTTAGTAAATGTTGTAACCATTGGGTCCAATAAATAATTTCTTCTTCACTAACTTCAATGATACCGCCTGTTTTTTTTAGATAGAAGAAAGTTCTTTTTGAAATTGATAAAGTTCTAATACCATCTGCAATAGTAGGGGGCAAAGTATCAAAAATATGTAATTCATCTTTTTTAAGTGAGATAGCCGCATCATTACAATTAATGGGCTCGCCTGCGAAAACTTTAATATTATTAGGAAATAATTTAGAAGCTAAATAAGTTCCAGATAATAGACCGCCTCCACCGCATGGAACAAAAATAGAGTTGATATCTATGTTTTCTTTTTGTAAATCTGTTAAAGCCTCATAACATGCAGTTCCTTGTCCTTCTATGATTTGATCGTCATCGAAAGGGTGGATAAAATAAGCACCATTTTTTTCTTCTATTTTGGCTCTTTCATCTGCTTCTTGATTGGAATCCACTAAAATAACTTTGGCACCATAAGATCTTGCGGCCTGAATTTTTAATGGAGAAACAGACCTGTTCATAAATATTGTGCCATCAATATTAAATAATTTGCACGCTAATGAAATTCCTTGCGCGTGGTTACCAGAGCTAATAGCTACAATTTTTTGGGGTATTATGCCTTGATCTTTCAAATATAGAATTTTATTGAAAGCTCCTCTTGATTTAAAGGAGCCAATTTTCTGTTTACATTCTAACTTAAAGTGAAGGTTGTGACCACCCAGAAAATCATTTAAACTATTTGAAGAGGTAATGGGAGTTCTGTGCAAATAAGGCTCTATCCTTTTGTGAGCATCTATTATATCTTGCGGTAATATCATCTTAAAGGTTACTTTAATTTGAAAGTCGCACCAATTTCTACTGGCACATTAAATGGAAGAGATGCAGCACCCATAGCAAAGCGTGAATGTTTTCCGGCTTCTCCTAATATTTCAACAATTAAATTAGATGCACCATTGCCTATTTTAGGGTGATCTTGATAATTATCTATGGCATTTACAAAAATTTCTAATTTTAAGCATTTCTCAACTTTTTCTAAGTCTTTTACTGCGGCTTGTAATTGTGCTAATATGTTTATAGCGCATAACCTAGCTGCGTCTACGCCTTCTTTATCTGAAAGATTATCGCCAATTTTGCCTTGATAAGCTATTTTACCATCTTTCATAGGTAGCTGGCCAGATATATATATTGTTTTATCATCTACCAAAAATGGTACATAATTTGCTGCGGCTAAAGCGGGTTTTGGTAGAATAACACCTAACTTTTCTAAATTACTTTTAATGCTCATAATAAATATAAATCATAATTTATAAATTATGCATTAGCTTCGGTCAAGTTAAAGTTAAAAGTTATTAACTAAGGGATGAAGAGGTAACAAACCTGCATTTTCCATTACTAAAGTTAACTTCAGCTACATCACCAATAATAGATTTTACTACACCATCACCAAATGACGAGTGCTTAACATTGTCATTTACTTTGAATTTAGCCTCTATTTTTTTGCTAGGCTTGTAATTATAATTTGAATGAAAACTATTTGATGTAGTTTTTGTATTACTTTGTTCATCTACAGATTCTGTGGGTAATTCTTTTAAAAACCTTGAGGGTAAAGAGGTTTGCCATTTATTGAAAATTCTTCGGTTATTTGCATAGGTAATGAATAATCTGGTTTTAGCTCTAGTAATACCAACATAAGCTAATCTTCTTTCTTCTTCTAAACCTTTATCTCCAGACTCTTCTATTGATTTTTGATGAGGAAATACACCTTCTTCCCAGCCAGTTAGAAATACATTTTCAAATTCAAGGCCTTTTGCTGAATGCAGAGTGAGAATGTTTATAGAGTCTTCTTGATTATTTTCTTGCAAGACACTAACTAAGCTAACATGTTCTAAGAAACTGTTTAAGTCATCATATTCTGATAAAGCATTACAAAATTCGCGTAAATTTTCTTTTTTGGCATCAGTGTTAATGTCTTTGGTGTTATCTAGCATTTTCTCATAAGCAGATTTTTCAATGATAAATTTTGCTAAATCTTTTAAACTTACTTTTTTAAGTCTTTCTCTAGAAGTTAAAATTATATTTGCAAATTCGTTAAAATTATTTTTATTATTCCCGGATAAAAGACCTTTTTCTAACATATCTTGTAGTGCTACAAAAATAGGCAAATTATTTTGGGCAGAATAATTATTTAGTTTTGCAAAGGAAGCAGGACCTAGAGCTCTTTTTGGTACATTTAACACTCTTTCTAAGGCTAAGCCATCCGAATCTGAATTTATTACTCTTAGATATGCAATAATATCTTTTATTTCCTTGCGATCATAAAAGCGAAGTCCACCAACTATTTTATATGGAACTGCTTCATTAATAAGCCTCTCCTCAATATTTCTAGTTTGATAAAATGCACGTACTAAAATAGCTACATCAGCTAAATTAGACCCTCTTATTTTTAATGTTTCTATTTCGCGCAGTATATTTTGACTTTCACCATTTTCATCCCAGCTAGAAATAACTTTTATCTTGTGCCCATCTACTCTGTCTGTAAATAAAGTTTTCCCATGTCTGGTTTTATTTGTATTTATTAAATTTGAAGCTGCATTAAGAATATGTTTGGTAGAACGATAATTTTGTTCTAATTTTATCACTTTACTGCCCTTAAAGTCTTTCTCAAAGCGCAAAATATTTTTAACTTCAGCACCTCGAAAGCCATAAATAGACTGATCATCATCGCCAACACAGCAAATGTTACTATGTCCTTGTGCTAGTAACCTTAACCATAAATATTGTGAAATATTAGTATCTTGGTATTCATCTACTAATATATATTTGAATTTGTTGTTATAGTATTTTTGTGTGTTTTCATTGTTAGCTAGAATGTCAATATTATGTAAAATTAAGTCACCAAAATCACATGAATTAGCCCTAATTAACTCTTCATTATATATTGTGAATATTTTGGCTAATTTCTCTATGGAATCTGCATTATGGGCAAAATTATTTACCTCTATAGTTTTCTGGGCTTTATCTTTAGCTAGAGAAATCTGATTTAAGGCAAATTTAGGATTTATATCATCGCTACAAAACTTCAAATCATTACAAATTCTTCTTATTAAGCGTAACTGATCGTCACTATCAACTATGTTAAAATTATTATTTAAGCCAACTAAATGTGCATTATTTCTTAATATTTTTGCGGCGATAGAATGGAAGGTACCGATATACATGCCGGGTAAAGAAGAGCCAATAATCTTTTCAACCCTAATTATCATCTCTTTAGCTGCTTTGTTAGTGAAGGTAACAGCAAGTATTTGTTGGGGAGTAGCTAAGTTGTTATTAATTAAATATGCAATTTTGTTGGTTAGTACTTTAGTTTTTCCAGTTCCAGCTCCGGCTAATATAAGCAAGGGACCCTTATTATAGTTTACAGCTTCTAATTGTTTTTCGTTTAAGTTTTCTGTTTTATTCATTGATTTAAAATTATTGCATGGTAACAATATATTTAGATTGATAAAGATTCAAAATAATCTTATATTATAAATATAAATAAGGTACAAATTTGAAAAGAAAAATTTTAATATTATTCATTGTAATTGGAATAGCAGCTGAAATAATATTCGTTTCTAGCAAATTGCTGGGCGCTTCAAAAAACAAGAATGTAATAGCGGAAAAGATTGAAGAAAAAATAGGGGCTAGAACTGAAATTAAAGGTAAGGTCGAGCTTAAGCTCTTTCCCATACCAAAATTTGTCATTTCACATTTAAGATTATATGATCTAAAATACAAAAATAGTAGTTACAATGTCAGAGCGTCGTTATTTGAAGCTAGAGTGCCAATATTAAGCATATTAACAGGTGATATTAATATTAAAGAAATTTCAATAGAAAATGCTAAAATAGAACATATCAAAATATTGGGTAATAGTGACACCGCAAAACATGTAGACCTTATCAATTTACCATACAAAAAAATAAAGCTAGTAGAATCTGCATTAATCTTAAATAGCAACAGAGAATTAACAACTAAGTTTGACAATTTAAATTTAGAACTAGAAAATCTCCACCACTCCATCAAAATTAGTAGTAAGTTTTCATCAGGTATTAATAATTATAGTGTAGAGTCATATGTTGCAAAAAAGAATAAAGC
Source organism: Alphaproteobacteria bacterium (assembly GCA_018667735.1). Lineage (NCBI taxonomy): Bacteria > Pseudomonadati > Pseudomonadota > Alphaproteobacteria > Alphaproteobacteria bacterium. Next base: position 5,325 of record JABIRX010000011.1, read on the forward strand.
TGATCTAGATATTGATTTGTCAGTGAATTTTACGGGAGGAAGCCTAGATTTAACTGCAAGTTACGATGCTAAACTTAAAAAATATAAGGGTGATACGAGTATTTCTGGTGCTAATATCCAAGAGTTCTTTTTTAATAATTTTATGAGTACATGGTTTCTATTTCCAGATAATAGAAAATTTTCATATAATTCCTCATTTAGTTTTGCAAAGCAAGATGGTAAATTGTCGATTAAAGACGGAGAGATAAGTGGTGAGGCTATTAAGGGTGAGTTTTCGGGGCTATTAGAAGATAAGAAAAGAGGATTTCTGTCATTTAACGTAGATTATCTAAACTTAGATGCATTGTTTTCCACACATAAACAAAGTTATATTCGTGAAGAAATGGCTTTCATGAATTTGGAAAATAAATATAGCTTTTTTAATAGCAGTGAAAATGTTTCTATTTCGGGCTTGTTCAATAAAGTAATATATAAGGATAAAGAGGTAGGTCCATTAAATTTAGATATGTCTCTAAATGAAGAGTCTAACATGCAAATTGACAGCTTAAGCTTTGAGCTTGAAGGTGGTGTTCATAATAGTATAAGTGGAGTATTTAAGCATAATATGGAAGGTTATAAGTTTGAAGGTAATGTTACTTCCAAAGGTGATGATATTAAAAGTGTAGTAGAGCTTATAAGTGATAGTAAATTTGTACGTCAGGAAGGTGGTGAAAGATCTGCATATGAATTGTCAGCAGAGCTAATTTTGTCAGATAGTGTTTTGGATTTACGTAATATAAATGCAATTATAGGATTGGGAGAAGTTAAGGGTGAGGTGCATTATAATATTTTAGAACAATCAAAATCAAAAATATTTTTAGATGCCAAAGCTCTAGATTTTAATGAATTTCTGGTTAGCAAAGGTAAAAATGATGTGCGGCATTTAATTCACCTTTTATATGATAAGTTAGCAATCAGAGAATCGGGTATTTCTCTATTACAGAATTTTCTGTGGTTACGAAATATTTTTAATGAGATCAATTTTGAGCTAAATCTAAAAGAAGCAATTTTTAATGATAGGGTTTTAGATGTAGTGAAAATTGATGGTTTAGTTAAGCATAGAATATTCAATATTAAAGATTTTTACATTAAATCAGAGTATAATGATATAAA
>JABIRX010000012.1 GCA_018667735.1 Alphaproteobacteria bacterium
ATCCTTCCCAGAATTTATGCCAGGAAAATTAGCTTTACAAAAATTCTTAGAAGCTACTGAAGCTGATAATAGATTTAAGGTTAATCCAGTATCTGCAGATGCTTCTCCAGTTGCTGTTGCACCAGAAAATGTATTCTACAGAAAAGTAGGACAACCAGACAAGACATACACTGTTAACGCTAATGGTGAGGAAACAGAGGTTCAAGCTGGATCTAGTATTTATCAACAATTAGATGAAAGTAATTCTTGCTATGGTACTGGACTAACAGGCACCCCTGATGATTGTAATGAATATTTCATGAAATGTTTAGCTGGTAATAATGTTAAAGATTGCAAAGACTATATGGATTCTGGTAATTACTGGCAAAATGCTGAATCTGCTGTTATTAACATGCTTCCAGATGTTTTATTAAGAACTCTTAAATCATTTGGTTTCCAACCATTCCAATCTAAAAATTCTAATGGTAGAGCTTATATGGCTTACCCATCTGCTGAAGAATGGATTCAAGGTTTAGAAGTTAGCTTAGGTAGTGATGCTGCTGCTAAAGCTACTGTTACCACTGTTAGAACCAACAGTAAATTAATGGGTTACTTAAACATGATTGTTACCAAAGTTAATTCTAACCCTGGTATCGCCAATCCAACCTATGTTGAAGACGGACCAGCTTACAACCCAAATGCTTTCGCTGGAACTTTAGGAGCTAAATACAACATTAAAGGTAAAGCCTTTCTTCCAAGAAAGAACTTTGCAAGAGCTGCACCAGCTCCAAGTGCTGTTTCTGCTTTACAAAACACAGTTGTAAACTTCATGTCTCCATTAGGTTTAACTTATGGTATCCAACCATTTTCTACTGCAGTTTTTGGCAACCAAAGAGGTGGAGCTTGGGAAGTTGATGTATCAAATGATAAGAACTTACCAGTCCAAGTATCTGGACATCTTAATAACATGTACGAATCTATCTTAGAAAACTTACAAGTTGGAGGTAAAGATCTTGATTCTGGTGATCAACAAACTATCAAGAAAATGGTTAACGAATTAAACGTTCTTGAAAATAAATTATTCAAATCTGCTTCTTACGTACAAGGTTATGAAGATTTGTTAGCTATTAACCAAAAAGGTAGTGGTGTCGTTTCTGAATCTAATTTAGAAAAATTCGTTGCTAAAAGAAACGATTATTACAACAGAGTTAACTCTAAATACGATTCTATTTTCCCAATTTTCTCTAAATTAGCTGAAGCTTGTCAAAAAGAAACAATTAACTCCAGTGATATTATCACTTCTGCTAGTTACCCAAAAGCATAAATAGAATAACCATGTGATTAAATTAACGTAATCTTTTTTGATTTTCGTAATTTTTTCAATTTAACACATTTAATTATATTTGAAAGATTTTAAATTAAAATCTTTCAAATTAAAGTTTATAAATATAAACTGACTTATAAATTTATTTATAAAATAATATAATATGGGATTAGGATTATTATTTTTAGCATCTGTAGGAAAAGAAAATCTATATTTAAGCGGAAGTGCCGAAATAACTTATTTTAAGTTTATATATAAACAATATACAAATTTTAGCATTGAACCAATGTCACAGTTTTTTAAAACTGAACCAGATTTCTCCAGAAAAATTACTGTAAATATTTCAAAAAATGCTGATTTGTTAAGCAATATGTATTTACATGTAAAACTTCCGAGTATACAATTTTCAAATCATTCTTATCTACCTTCAAATATAAAAAAGTTTAGATGGATCGATAAAATAGGTTTTGGATTAATAAAACATATTGATCTTGAAGTAGGTGGTGTATTAATAGATAGAATTAATGGAGAATATTTAAATATTCTTTATGAATTAGATAATAAAAAATTAAAAGGCTATAAAAAGATGATAGGAAATGTAAGTGAATTAACAGATTATACTGATGGTAAAGATGGATATTCTTTAGATATACCAGTTCATTTCTGGTTTCACAAAAACTATAATTTATCTTTACCTTTAGTAGCTTTATATCATAGTGATATAAAAATTCATGTTGAATTTAATAGCATTAATAAATGTTACCTTGAATCACCAACACATTATATAACTATAACTAATAGTTTTTGTTTATTCAAAGAAAAAGAGATTATAAAACAGGAAATAGATGGTAATACATCTGTAGGTAGATTTTGTTATTTTGATGTAGTTGAAAAAAGATTGTATTATGATAAAATTTATAACGATTTTCTTATTCCTTCTTCTTCACAAAATTTATCAT
>JABIRX010000013.1 GCA_018667735.1 Alphaproteobacteria bacterium
AATATTTAAATTTTCTTTGATAAATATTACAGCAAAAATAAAGGTGATTACAGGAGATAGTAAAGCTATAGCTCTACCATCGGTTAAAGGAATAAATTTTAAGGCAAAGAAATATATAAATAGTGAGGCAGTTCCTATAATTCCTCTTAATAAATGTAGGGAAAATAAATTAGTTTTAAATAATTTTTTTCCTTCAAAATGAAGAGCAAAAGGTAGTAAAATAATAAGGGCGATAAAACTATGAAAGAAGATTACTTGTCCTTCACTGTAATTTTTATGGCCCAAAAATTTAGCTATTGTTACAATTGAAGATATAAGGAAGCAATGTAATATCATCCATAATATTCCAGTTATTTGACTTTTGTTATTTTGCATTTTTACTAATTATTATGATCAAAAATTTTGTGTATTGCTTTGTTAATGATAACTATTTATTTTACTAATTAAAACTTAATTTTAAAAAAAGATTTATGGCAAAAATACATAATATAGATGCATATAAGTTGTATAAATTACTTAAAGCTAAGCAAGCTTTGTTAATAGATGTGAGGGAGCCGGCTGAATATCAGTCAGAATCTATTCAGGGTGCCCATAATTTGCCTTTAGCAGAAGTTACAATAGATAAAATTGAGCTATTAGCAGATACAGATAAAAAATTAGTTTTTCACTGCTTATCAGGTAAAAGATCTTTGATGGCCTGTAATAAATTACGAAATGATGATATTGAATTTGATCTTTATAATTTGCAAGGCGGAATCTCTAGTTGGAAAAATGAAAAATTATCAATCTTAACATCGGCAAGAAAAATCCTACCATTAGATAGGCAAGTACAACTAGCCATTGGTTTAATGATAGTTTTTGGTTTAATTTTAAATTACTTTTTAAATAGTATTTGGTTAATATTACCCTTGATAGCTGGTTTTGGCTTGATTAACGCTGCAATAACTGGTTGGTGTGGCCTAGCAAGATTGATAGCTAAAATGCCCTGGAATAAATAATAATATTTGGAAGCTTTATTGTTTTTGCTTAAAGTCTTTGCTTTAGACTGAAATCTTGATTTTATTTGTGTTTTACGAATTTCTGCAAGTGTTTTTACAATTGTTACTGTGGTTATTGCAAGATATTAAAATGTTGAGATTAGGTGTTTGGTGGAGTTAACGGGAGTCGAACCCGTGACCTCTTGCATGCCATGCAAGCGCTCTACCAGCTGAGCTATAACCCCTAAATTTATTATTATTAAATTTAAATTATTGTTAATTATTTAGCAAGAAATCAATCTATAAACTAAAATATTTTTAAGGCTTGGCTTTACTTTTTTAAGTTTAATTATATGGTAGATGAATAACATATAAAATCTTTGATGAAAAAAATTTCTTTACTTACATTATTATCTTTCGCCTTAACATCATGTTACAATTATAATTACTCACCTATTTCACATCATAATAATTTTGATTTAAGTAAGATTGATTTTAGTGAAGATTTTAAGGTTGGTAGATCTTGCGCTAAATATAAAAACATAAAAATAGATGGTTCGGGCTTATTTGATGGTTCGCGTTCAATTATTGATGCTGCAAAAAATGCTGACATAAAAACAGTTGTGTTTGTTGAGCATGAAGAAATAAAAGAAATCTTTAAAAAACCAATTTACTGCACAATTGTTTATGGTAGGGAATAGTTAAGTTTACTTCTTTTAGTTAGCTTTTATATTTTTGATGGGCAGGATTATAAAAGAATATTTCAGGAACTATTTTCCTAATTTACGGATGTAGAGAATATGAGGTTTAAATAAGTTTTTGGTTTGCTCATAAATTTTAAACTTTTAAGCGTACCAAGGGAGGAGAAAAGTCTGTGAAGGTAGGATTAGTAAAATGTCAGATATAGGAAAATACACAAGACCAAAAGAACAATTTAATTGTTGAAATAACTCTCAATTTTTTATCAGAAAAAACAGTCAAAATTTGAAAGAAGAATATTATAATTAATTTTTCCTCAAATCAGTGATGATTTAGAAATAAAATTTGGAATAAGTCTATAAGGAATGTATTTAATACAAATACTGTTCTATAATTTTCTATTCTTCAATTGGATCCTGCCTTTTTACTATTAGTAATATAAGAGGCTTTGAGTTTAGCTTTTTGACTTTTTTGCAACTTACTGTAAAACTCGCAAAAATCTCTGTTTTTCAAATTAGAAACTTTAGATATTTCTTAAAAATCATGTTCCCATTTGGACATAAGATAAAAACAATTAGAAATTAACAGGCCAGAGCAGGAAAGGCTTTGCGATAAGAGGTTAGTAGTAATTTATAAAATCACTATTTGTAAAGTTTTTAAGCCTATTTGGGCTTCCTTTAAATTTGGAGCTTTTGCGTTTGTTTAGTTTAGAAGCAACATTTACGAACTTTTGAAGTTTACAATTAATGGCATATGGTCACTATAATCTATCCAGCCTTCATAACTTCCTACGCTAATATTATTGACTCTGTCTAGCCAATATTTTCCTGCAAAAATATAATCTATATGATATGGCTTATTTTTTTTGCGAAACATATAAAGAGTATTATCGCCCTCTTTTCATTGCTCTATATTTCTAGTTTTATGATAGATACTTTCTATTCCAGCGTTATCTAAAATATTTACTACATCTGTATGATTAGCCTCTTTTTTATAATGATCTCAAATAACATTACTGTACCAGTCTCCCAGTATAAGAGTTTTTTTATCAAATAGGTCTTTGTAATAATTTATTGCTCTATATAGTTGAACAATATAGCTGCTGTAAGGGTTTTTTGTATCTTGAGTCCGGACTGCTAGTATTAGAAATTTACCCTCATTAAATTCGACATTAATTGGTAAAACATATGAATACTCCTCATTATATGTTTTATTAATACTTATTTTTAGTTCTTTATTATAAGAACATACTGAAAGCCCTTTATTAATATTTTTTCCAATCCATATAGATTGATAATATAATTTTAGATGTTGTTCAAAATCTATTTTTTCTTTTGATTCTGATTTGGGAACAACCAAAATATCAGGATTATATTTTAGTGTCTTATCAGCTTTATTACGAAATGCCATTTGGCAATTTCAAGTTATTATTTTTTCCATAGAATTACAAAAATAATATTATTTGCTAAACAATATAAAATTTTTATATTTATTTTTGTTTAGATTAAGCTGTCTAATTAATTTAATGATTAAGCTTACAATTTACTGTTTTTTAATAATGAGGAGTCAATTAGTGGGGTGCCTTCTATTTGATACCAAGATTTAAGATAAACCACACCATCTACCAATGCTACCATACCAGCTTCGCTTTCTATAGCATTATCCATCGCTTGTTTCATATTTGTGGCTTTAGTTGGGAAGAAAAAGATAATATGACTGATATCTTTTCCAATAACACGCTTATCACTTCTTTCAAAATTAGCAGAATTAGAAATATCAATGTTTTTTGAGGATATAATTCAGAATTAAGCGATAAGTCATTTAACAGAAAAAAATCAATTGAAGGAGGCTTTGATCAAAGCCCAATAAGGCTAAACAGAAGTCTAGCTAAATTTTCTATATGGAATGAAGATTCAATAAAAAAACGTGCTGATATTTTGGCAAATGAAATGGTGGATATCTGGAAATTTCCAAAAATTTCAGATGAGACATTGGATCAATATAAAGAAAAAAAATCAGAAGATAAAATTTACACTACCCAAAATATGGAAGGTGGCCATTTCTTAACTGAAGGCCCTATAAAAGAGTTATTTGAGTTGCTTAGAAAAAAGGTTGTTAATATTGATTCTGCAGTAAGGGAGGAGGTCTTAAAGCTATATATAGCCTACAAAGCCGACACTAATTTTGTTGATGTTGTCCCTCAAAAAAGCAAGTTAAGATTAGCTTTAAATATGGATATTGATGAAATATACGATCCAAACAACCTCTGTATCGATGTAAAAAATAAAGGAAGATGGGGAAACGGAAGTGTGGAAGTTCATCTAAATTGTAAAGACCAACTTGATGACGTAATGAATTTGATTAAACAATCTTATGAGAAAAATTCCGAAAACTCATCTTCTTTCTGAATTTATTGCATCTACAAATAAAATTAGATCTTTAAGCCATTCAAAATTGAGATTATTTTCCTCTTTTTTTAATTCCTGATATAGCGATTCTCCCCAATTTTTGTCATTTCTCAATAGCATATTTTCTATGCATATTTTTAATTCTTTGCTAGGAATATTGCTCATAAAATTCTTAAAAAATAGTTAAAAATATCGATATTTTTCTTCTTATTAACTTGATGTTCAAACACCTCCGAGCTAATATATACCTAGCTTAAACGCTTATTTTAATAATTAAATTATATAAAAAATGACTAACAACAATCAAGCAAATAGAACATGCATTACTAAGGAAAAATATCACTGGGGGGAATTCAGAAAAATCTCAGTAGGAATAGATTTTTCTGTTATGATTTACCCTGAAAACTGGAATCAAATTGATAGTCTCAAAGCTGGAGATTCTCTTTTTTATAAAGATGATCAAAATGCCAGATGGGATGTTAGATTTGATGGTCAAAATTTATCTTTTAAAGATAGGGATTGTCATAGCTGTAAAGTGGAGGTTAAAAAATCTGAACTTTTAATGAACTAGCCACATCTCTCCTCAAATTCCTGATTAAAATTATCAATCTGACGAAGTGTTTCTTTACTTAAAAAATCAAGCTCAGACTTGGTAATTGTAATAGGATTTGCCCAAAGGCAGAGATTATTTACGGATGTACTTTTGCATCCTGCGTTTAACAGTAGAAATATTATCGTTCCTACGATTAGTCTGCCTTTTCTTAGATTTAGTTGATCTTCTAAATTATTTTTGAGTTGTTTTATTTCTGCTGATTTTTTGCCCTTGAAAAATCCAAAGCCAAAAACGGTGCAAATTCCTACTAAAAATATCACTGATTTGATGATTATTGTTTCGATCATTTTTTTATCCCTTTTTCAAATACACCAATTCCAAGCAAGCTTCCGCCAGCAATTAAAAACATGTTAATAATGCCAAGAGCTGTTGGGGCATCTGCTGCCCCTTGATAAAGAGAATAAGCAAATAAAATGATGGAAAATATAATTCCTGACCCAAGAAGGATAGAGCCCCATAACCTTTTGGAAGATTTATTGCCTCTGGAATCTTGTAAAAACTTGTTGGTCATACTTGCTAATTTATTAATTCAAAATGTGGTAAATCAAAAAATGTCTGATCGTGTAAATCATTGTCATTATCCCAATCAGCTCCGCATCTAATTTTAATATTGAGCTGATCTGCTGTAGCTTTTACATAGCCAACAAAGTGATAAAATCCGAT
>JABIRX010000014.1 GCA_018667735.1 Alphaproteobacteria bacterium
TCCATATTTTTAGTATTTTGTGCTTTTATCTCATCAACAACTGAAACTTGATCTTGAAGATTTTTACTTACATTACTTATTTCATTTCTTAAATTTGGATTATTTATAAAAGCTTTCATAAGTGCATTGCCCAACTTTGAAAATAAAGCTCTTTTTTTCTGCATATCTTGTTCAGATAGGCCATTTGCTCCTAAGCCCTCATTTCCAAGTGTTGGTGCTAAGTCACTGTTAAGAAAACTCATTCCTTTCTTTTTTTTCTTTTTAAAACCAAACTTTTTTAGCAATTTTTTTAATTTTGACTCAGCAATCTCTTCTTCTAAATCATCCTCCGATATTTTGCTAATATCCTGCTGATCTGCGTAACTTAGTTCTGTTTCTATGGATGCTTCATCACCTATACTAACATCATCGATCTCCTGTTTATTTAGCTCTAAGTTATCCGTATCGTCAGACAAATAATTAGTTTTTATATTTTCTTTATTAAGAGGATTTTTAGAATTAAAAGTTTTTTTTAAATTCTCGTTATTATTAATTTTGGACATACACTAAATAAAGACATTTATTTAGTTCTAATCATTTCATTAATTTTTTCAATCTCAAATTTAATAACTAAGTCTGTTTTAATGAGTTTCTCAGTTTTTCTATATGAATGTAATATAGTTGCATGATCTCTTGCAAATACTTTACCTATTTCAGCGAGTGATAATTTAGTTGATATTTTACATAAATAGATTGCAATATCCCTAACATATACTATTTCCTTATTCCTTTTTTTGGATTTTATTTCATGTGTGGAGATCTTATATTGAGCAGATAATAGTTTGATTATATTTTCAGGAGTTATCTCATGATAAGAAGTTTGCACAATAAAATCTTTAATAATATCTGCTATATTATCAGTTGTTATCTCTTCTCCGAGGATATTTTGATGAATTAAAATTTTATTAATTGCGCCTTCAATTTCCCTAACATTAAAGAAATTTTGCACAGCCATAAAATTAATTATTTTTTCATTCAAAGTAAAATTATTTATCATAATTTTATGTCTAATGATTTTTTCTCTCAAATCTTTCGCAGGAGGGTTAATGGCTGCTGCAATACCCCCAGATAATATTGATTTTAATTTCACGTCTAAATCTTTGAAATCATTTATTTTACGATCTCCAGTAAATATGATTTTTTTATTATTAGATGTTAAGAAGCTAATAAAATTCAATAATTCTTGTTGCGTACCTTTTTTACCCTGCATAAAATGTAGATCATCTAATAAAAAATAATCTATATTATAAAGCTGGTCTTTAAATTTCATTAGTTCTTGATTAGCAATAGCTTTACTATAATGAAAAACATAACGCTCTGCGCTCATAAACACATATTTATTATCAGTTTTATTAAGCTCATGCGCAATTGCTGAAAGTAAATGAGTTTTACCTAAACCAACTTTTCCATATAAATATACTGAGTTTATATGATTAACATGTATATTCTTACTTAATATTGACTTAACAGCGGCAAAAGCAATTCTATTTTCGTCAGCCACTATGTAATTTGTAAAAGTAGCTCTAGGATCTAGTTTCGTTGAAAAAACATTATTATTGTCATTAACATTATTTTTCGGAGTATCAAAAGTGCTATCTTTACTAATATTTTCTGCATTATGTGCTTCTGGGCTAACTATTAAATCCAGTTTGTAAAGATCATCTTTATGCTTTTTAGCTATATCTACAAGATCATCGTAATAATTAACAGTAATCCACTCTTTTATAAAACGCGATTTAACACTAAAAGTTAATGAAGAGCTTTCTTCACTAACTAATTTTAAGCTTGAAAACCAACCATTAAAGACAGAAGTACCATAATAGCTTCTTAAGCTATCTTGATATAATTGCCAATTGGCAGAAAAATTCTGTTTATTTTGAAAATTTAATTTTGCTCCCACGGTAACCCACTAAATTTCCAACCTGATATCTGGTTGCGATGTCTGTTATTATCTGTATTACCTTCAAAACCATCTATTATATTATAGATATTCTTAAATTCAGCAGTTTCAAAGATTTCGGCTGCTTGTTGTGATCTCACGCCACTTCTACATAAGCAAAATAATTTACTATTTTTGCTACCCTTAAATAACTTGTTAAATTCATTAAGAAAATCACTATTAAAACTCATATCAGGATATTCAAACAAAGAGAGCTTTATTAATTTGTGAGGATCATACAAAGGAACTCCAACAAAGTTCCATTCAGCACTTGTTCTAACATCTATTAAATAGCTATCATCTTCTTGTAATTTAGACCATGCTTCTGTTGCGCTAGTTAAATTGATCATGTTTAAAAATTAGGCTTTAATAAATTATTAGAGATATAACTTTTAAGATTAATTATCTAAATAGTAAACAGCATTTTTTGCATTTATCGCAAAAAAAAATATTGACAAAACTAAACCCCTAAAATTGCTTGTGTAATTAAGGGAAAGCACTTAAAAGTTGAATTTTCAGCTATTTAAGATCATAAGCAAGTAATTGCTTTAATATATGACTTGATGAGCTATCCCAATCAAAACCTAGTGAAGACGGGTTATAATGAGCTTTAAAAGCATTAATTACTTTAGACGTTTTTGGACCAAAAATACCATCAACTAAAATATCATAACCAAACATCTTCAGAGATTTCTGTACTTGTTTTACTAAATCTCCTTTTGCACCAAAATTAAAAATTATTTTATTGTCATCCAGATTAATCTTAGCAAGGTAACCAATTTTATTTTTGAATAAAATTTTCCAATCAAATAATCTACCAGGATCTATTTTTCTTTGTGGTGCTATATCTGAATGACCAAGAATAAAGCGATCTTCTATGGGTAATTTCCGTTTTAAATATTTTATTAAATGAATAAGAGCTTTATATTGTTTTTTAGTAAAAACTTCTTCTCCATTATTTTCTAGTTCAATACCTATTGAATTGTCATTTATGTTACGATTGTCCTTCCACCTGCTAACACCTGCATGCCAAGCGCGTTTTTCTAATGAAACAAAAATATATATTTTACCATTTTTATTGATTAGAAAATGAGAACTCACTTTAGATGATTTATTACAAAAATGCTCTATTGTATCTTGCTCACCAAGCTCTGTGTAATGTATTATCACTGTGTTGATATTGATATTTGACGGTCTCGCGTTAAAATTAGGCGAATAAATTTTTGTGATATTTTTAATTAAATCTTTTCGTTGAAAATGTAGGTGATTGAGTATATAATTAAGCATAAATAAAAGGTTTTAGTTTAGTGCTTAAAGAAAGAATCTACGAAGGTAAAGCAAAAATACTTTATAAATCGGACAAAAATGATTTAATATATCAATATTTCAAGGATGACGCTACGGCGTTTAATGCGCTTAAAAAGGATATTATATCTGGTAAAGGTATTTTAAATAACTTTATTTCAGAGTTCATTATGAATGAGCTTAACAAGCAAAAAATCAATACTCATTTTGTTAAGCGAATTGATGATAGAGTTCAATTAGTACAAAAATTAAATATTTTACCTTTAGAGGTAATCGTAAGAAACTATGCAGCTGGTAGTATTTGCAAAAGATTAGACATAAAAGAAAATACTAATTTTAAATTACCATTAATTGAGTTTTGCTATAAAAGAGATGATCTTGGCGACCCACTCATTACAGAAGATCATATCTTACTTCTAGAAATTGCCACTGAAAGTGAAATTAAGTTAATTAAAGCCATAACTAATAACATTAATGATGTTTTGCTTAAGCTATTTGACTCCATTAACATTAAATTGGTAGATTTTAAAATAGAGTTTGGTCGCAATGACATGAAGCAAATTATATTAGCTGATGAAATAAGTCCTGACTCATGCAGATTATGGGATAACAACACAGGTGAAAAAATGGATAAAGATCGTTTCCGTTTAGACTTAGGTTCACTTACTAAATATTACGCTGAGATCGCAAATCGTTTTAATATAAACTTACCAAATTTTGATTATGCATAAACTTATAAAACTTGTTATTTCTTTAAGCTTACTGATATCCACCAACAGTTTTGCTTCACTTGATGAAGAAAAATTTTTTGCTGGTATTTCCATTAATAGTAATGGAAGCAAACTATATTTAGAGTATCAAGATAACGAGGACGAATATTCAAAAATAGAAAAGACAAAATCTCCAAGTAGCGATTTCAATGGTGAGGCTGAGGATATTATTGTTAATTATGAAAAAAAACAAATTTTAGCATATTCAGGTTACCAAAATGTTGAAGGTTTCAAAAATAACAAAAGGCGCGATGATTGGACTTTCGCTAGCATTTTTACGGTTGCGGGCATAGCTATTTTAGGTGTAAGCGCAGTTACAGTTAATGCTTTAATAAAAGCTATTGATTAACTTAATATAGATAAAAATATTTGTTTGCCATCTACACCGCCAACATTAGGCTCTACTGCTCTTTCTGGGTGTGGCATCATAGCTAGGATGTTTTTATTTTTATTTAAAATACCAGCAATATTTGCAATTGAACCATTAACATTATTTTGATATTTAAAAGCTATTTGTTCATTATCTTGCAAAGCTTTAAGTTGGTCATTTGTGCAAAAATAATTGCCATCATGATGGGCAATTGGAATATTAATTTCAGCTTGATTTATTTTATGGGTAAATTTAGAAGATCTATTAACCACTTCTAATGTTATTCTTTTGGAGATAAATTTTAATTTTTCATTTCTAAGCAACACACCAGGCACAAGATTTGCTTCAGTTAAAATTTGAAAACCATTACATACACCAATTATGTAACCACCTTTATTTGCAAATTTTTTGACTTCTTGCATAATTTTAGAATTAGCTGCCATAGAGCCACATCTTAAATAATCGCCATATGAAAAACCTCCAGGTATAGCAATTAAGTCTAGATTGTCGGGTAATTTATTATCATCATGCCATATATAGCTAACATCTTTAAATTGCTGTTTTAATGCGACAAACATGTCTCTATCACAATTTGACCCTGGAAATCTAATAACTGCTGCTTTCATGTTAAACTAATTCGTATTTATAATTTTCTATAACTGTGTTAGCGAGTAAGTTCTTACAGGCTTCTTCTATTATTTCTTCTACTTTGTTTTTATCATTTTCTAAGATATTTAACTCAAAATATTTTCCTTGAGTTATTGACTCAATAGAAGTTATTCCAATATTGGTTAATGAATTTTTTATAGCGCTACCTTGTGGGTCTAGTACACCATTTTTAAGAGTAACAAAAACTTTAGCTTTCATGATATATTTTATTAATTACAAAATATTATAATTAGAAACTTATAATATTAAATTATTATTTTTTATTTTTAAGTGGTGCAACTGGGAAGACTTGAACTTCCAACCCCCACCTTCGGAAAGTGGTGCTCTATCCAGTTGAGCTACAGTTGCATATTTACACTATATAAAATAGCAGTTTAAGATAATGTCAAATTACATAGATAGATAATTAAAGGTAGTGATAATATGGAAAAGGTTAATTGTAATGCTAAAATTTTATTATTTAACATATTATTACAACTAACTTCATACCCTACTGGCATGGCTGAAATAATAGCTAAGAAAAGTAATATATTTACTTCTAAGAAAATAATTTTACCTAAAAATATAACTAATATTGGAAAAATTAACAATTTAAGTAATGAACAGAGTAAAATTTCACTATTAATATTTTTTAACTTAACAGAACTTATTAAAGAGCCAAAATATATTAATGCAATTGGTAAAAAAGCAATTGTGCAATTATAAAGTGAGAAATTTAAGTGATATGCAAGAGGTATATTATAATAATTCAATAATTTACCTATAAAAAAAGCAACAATAATAGGTTTAAAAAATAATCGTTTTAATAATTGCTTCAATGAAACATTACTAAGATTATATCTAATCGCCAAATAATACTCCACCAAAATAGTTATAATTATAATAAATATTAAAATATTTAAGATAATATAAGTAAATTCTTGATTAAGTAAAATAAGTGATATAGCTGCAATATAACTATAATTTAAACCAAAAGAACATATGTATAAAGATGTCATTTTTTCGGTATTAAAATTAGTCCTCTTTAAATTAAAATATAAAATCACAAAAACACTTAATCCTGCAATAAAATAAATTAATAAAGAAACTATAGTAAAATTAATATTGAGCGTCTGTTTATATGCCGCAAAGAAAAATAATGTAGGTAAAAAAACTAAGTTATTAATTTTATTTAGATTGCCCCAAAAAATACCAGACTTTATAAAATAAGTTTTTAATATATACCCTATTAAGTAAAAAAAAGTTAGGATATATATAATTTCAAACTTCATATAATTTTATATTGTTAACTTTAAAGGTACTATAATTTTTGATCTTTGAAAAGATCTTTTATCTTGCGAGCTTGTATAGTAAGCTATAAAATATATTTATTGGGGAATCGTCTAGTGGTAGGACTACGGACTCTGACTCCGTCAACCTGGGTTCGAATCCTAGTTCCCCAGCCATGAATGATAAGTTGATACTTGACAAATTAAGCTTGTAAAAGTTACTTAAAACACTCATCTGGTCACTTATTTAACTTTTATTCAGCGTTATTTTTTGTTTGTTTACCATGTAACTAGATCGCTTTTTCATCATATTAGTCCAAACTTTATAGAAATTATCAAGAACATAACTATCTTTATAACCAAATTCTTTTTAACATAAATTAACTCAATTGGAAAATTTGTACCAGGCCCCGCCCGCAAATTAGCCTCACTTACTTTAATTGACATAAATTTTGGCAAACTATAAATATATAAGTTTTTAAGCATTTCTTATATTATAAATTTAGTAAATTAGACCTAAAATATTTTCAGAATTCTTAACTATAAAGTAAGTAAAAAACACATCACACATTAATTAATAAGCTAATTATAATAATATTTGCGCAGAGCTAAAAATTATGTTATAGTGACAACCATCATAATTATTTAGGAGGAAAAAATGAGAGCATCAAACAAAGGCAGGGCAGCAGCACCAGCAAAAGCAGAATCAACATCACACAATACGTCTGGTAGTGCAGCAACCGCATCCTCAACATTACAAGAAACAGCAACAGCAGCACGACAACCAGCAGCAGGGGCATCAGCCGCCCCAGCCTCAGCCTCAGCCAAAGCAAAAATAGCAGCAGGAGCAAGAGCATTCAGAGCAGCACAAGGGGCATCAGCCGCCTCAGCCAACTCAACAGCAGCAGGGGCATCAGCCGCCCCAGCCTCAGCCAACGCAAAA